>DATHJM010000124.1:0-3363 GCA_035489775.1 Burkholderiales bacterium | reverse complement strand
GGCGGCCACCGAAGCGGTGTTGACGATCACGCCGCGCTCGCCCACGGCGTTCGGCTGGCCCTTCGCCATGGCAACGGCGGCGAGGCGGATCATATTGAACGTGCCGATAAGATTGATGCCGATGACGCGCGAGAACGACGCGAGCGAATGCGGCCCGTCCTTCTTCACTGTGCGCTCTGCGATCGCGATACCGGCGCAATTGACCAGACCCTGCAAGGCGTTGAAGTTCTTGAGAGCCGCGTCCACCGCGGCCTGGCCGTCCGTTTCCGCGGTGACATCGCATTTGACGAATCGCACTCTCTGCCCGAGTTGCTTCGCGAGCGCCTCGCCCTTGTCAGCCTGAAGGTCGGCGATGACGACGTTCGCGCCCGCTTCGGCGAGCATCTTGACCGTTCCTTCGCCGAGGCCCGACGCACCGCCGGTGACGATAAATGTGCTGCCTTTGAGCTGCATGCGGTCTCCTTAAGCTTTCTTCGCCGCTTTTTTCTTCTCCGGCATAAGGCCAGGGCGATCGCGGAGCAAGGGTTCCAGGCCGTTTTTCGCGACCAGGTAAACCCAGCGCTCGAGCTTTTTCTCGCGCTCGAGCTGTTCGAGGAGCTTCTTGCGGCGTTCGTCGAATCCCTTGTCGTTCTTCGCCTTGTCTTCGGCTTTCTCGCCCTTGGCCGGAGTCCGCGTTTTGCGAGGCTCCCCGGCGGCGGTCACCTGGACATAGTAATTGTCGCCGGCCCGTTTGCCGATTCTCAGCATGTAACTCAAACCGTCGAACGTATCGGCTTTGATGACGATCGCGTGATCGAGCCCGGTGTCGGCCTTGGGATCCGTGACTATATCGACGAGATTCACCCAGCCGAGCGAGCTCGCAAGATCGGTCGCCTTCTGCAGATCGGGCTTTTCCTTCGATCCGGCGAACTTCCAGTCGGCCGATTCCGTCTCGCGCGTCACGCTCCAGCGCGCTTTTCCGTCCTTCGACGACGAAATCGATTTCGCCTCGTCGACCCGAAGGAGATCCTTCACCAGCCACTGATCGGACCTGGACTCGACTTCCGTCAGCGGCTCCCCGACGGCGAGCATCGTGCCTGCATCGCCGCCCGTCAGGTAACGGCCGGTCGCCTCGGTCTCGCCGCGCGAAAGCGAGGAGGCGACCGGCGAGCTTTTGACGATTTTCTTTCCGAGAAGCAGCCGCCCGAGCGACCCGCCCTTGGCGTCCTTCAGCTCGATCACCGTTCCCGCGCCCGCAGCCTTGTCCTTCGGTTCGACGAGCTCCAGGCGAGCGCGCTGACTCTCATGCAAGGGCTCGCTCTGTACGATTTTCAGTTCAGCGAGCTTCACCAGAAGCGCGGCGATACGATCGGTCTCGGCCGCGAAGCCGGCGCGCTCGGGCACGCTCCAGCCGGTCCCGCCCCGCACCAGGTGCAGCTCGCCCGACGAATCCCGGATCGCGATCTCGGCGACCTCGCTCAACCGGAGGCCGGGAATCGCCTTCTGTCCGGCGCGCGAATCGGCGCTCGTCCAGGCCGAGCGGTCGGAGAAAACGACCGCGGCGCCCAATGCCGCGAGGACGGCCAACGCAGCAAGCGCGATAAGGAATTGCCTGCGGTTCACAGGGCGGGCGTCCTGCGGCGGCGCAGGACCGCGAGCACGATGCCGGCGATCGCCACGAGCAAGGGCATCAGCGCGATGTTCGCCACCTTGGTCCAGAACTGAAGTGCTTCGCTGTCGGCCCGCAACTCGCGGCGGACCTCTTTCAGCGCCAGACGCGTCTCCGCGGCCTTCCTGCGGAAGTTCTCCAGCTCGCTCTGCTGTTCGGCCGTGAGAATCGCCCCCGCGCCCTGCCCCCTGCCCTTTTGCAGCGCGCCCAGCTTTTCCTGCGTCTGGCCGAGGTTGTCCTCCAGCTCCTTGATCTTGCCGAGATAGGCCTGCTGCGCCTTCGCCTCCATGTCGCGGATCACGGTGAACGGCCGCGCGGCGCTCGCGCGGCTGCGCAGCTTGATAAGCGCGGGATCCCCGGCAAACTGATCCACCAGGGCTTGAGCAAAGGCGAGGTTGCCGTTGCGCGGTATCACGACCCGCTGCCCGAAAATTTCCTGGATCTGCACCGCCGCGCCGTCGTTGATGAAATCGCTGTCCCCGACGAGCACGACCGCATTGTCGGCCGCCGATTCCTTCAGGGACGCGCTTTCGACCTTCGCCTCCGGCGCCTTTGCCCCCTCCTTTGCCCCCTTCTTCTCGGGCGCTTTTGCCGCGTTGCCCTTGTCCTCGGCCTTCGGCGGGCCTTCAGGGAACGCGGTCTTGAACTTGCCCGTCAGCCGTATGGCAAGCGGATATTCGGTGCCCGAAGGCTTGAAACCCCGGACTGCCGCCTCGCCCTGCGTCGTGGCCGCGAACGAATCCACGAGTTGGGAATACTCGGAAGTCTTCATCAGGACTGTTTCGTTCAGTCCTTCGACGGGCTTGCCCGTAAATACTCCCGCAAAAGGCATAAGCAGCGACCCGAGCCGCGCCGTGGTGATGTCGTCCCGAGAGAAAGCATTGTCGTTGAGCGAGAGCAGCGTCGGCAGCGCGCGCGGTCCCGCGCCCGTGAGGTAACGCATATCGAGCACGACCTTCCCCGTGTCGAATTCCAGGCCCCAGGCCTTGAGCAGCCTGTCGAGCGAGGACGGCGTGCCTCCTCCGCCCATGCCTCCCATTTGGCCCATCTGATCGAAATAGGCGTTCGGGTCGAGGAAAGCGATGAGCTTCCCGCCGCGCAGCACGAACTGGTCGAGCGCGTACTGCGCCCGCTCGCCGATGCCGCGCGGGTGGATCACCAGCAGCACCTTGATATCGTCGTCGATCCGCTCCGTGCCGAGGCTGACGCGCTTCACCGTGTAGTCGCGCCGCAGCTCGCCGACGAAAACCTGCGGCTCCATCGGCTGGCCGCCGGTCATGGGACTGGGCGGCATGCCGAACACCGGCAGCGCGCTCATCACCCCGATCACCGGTTTCGAAGTCACCGCGGCGCGCGCGATCGCGCGCACGAGATCGTACTCGAGCAGAGGCTCGCGATCGGGCGTAAGCGCCGGCAACGCGAGCTTCTGGTCAGCGTAGCTTATCGACGCGCCGAGATAGAACCTGTCGCCCGAGGGCGTGACCTGGGCTTCGACGCTTTCCAGGGTCGCAGAGTCCTCGGCATCGGAGTCCGGCTGAGGATCGAGCTTCTCGACAAGGACTTTGCCGCGGCCGGCTTGCCTGAACTCCGCGAGCAGATCCTCGACCCTTCGCCCGTACGCCTTCATGGGCAACGGGACATCGCTCTGGCTGAAGTACAGGCGGATCTTGACCGGGGACTCGAGCTTCCCCAGAACCGCGCGCGTTCCCTCGGAG
>DATHJM010000123.1:0-4901 GCA_035489775.1 Burkholderiales bacterium | reverse complement strand
CGGCAGCGATTGCCCCTGGCCCAGCAACTCGCGCAGCTCGCGGCCCTCGATGTACTCCATGGCCATGTACACCAGGTGTCCGCTCTTTCCGATGTCGTAGATGATGATGATGTTCGGATGGTTGAGGCTGCCCGCCGCCTTGGCCTCGGTGTAGAAGCGCGCCTCGTAATCCGCCATGCCCTCCTGCCCAGCCTCCTCCATGTTGATGGTCTTGATCGCCAATATGCGGTTGAGCATGGGATCGTTCGCGCGATACACCACTCCCATCGCGCCTTTGCCCAGCTCGGCGACGATCTCGTAGCGGCCCAGCAGCCAGGGCTCGGTCATCGTCTGGCTATTTCTTCGGTTTCACGCTGCGGAATGCAGGACCCCATATCGGGTGTCCGGCCTCGTCGTCCCGGAGGTCGAACGAGGGATCGATCTCCAGCGCCTTTCTGAACTCGTCGCGGCACTGCTGCATCCGGCTGGAGGCGCAATGGATAAAAGCAAGATATTTGTGGGCCCTCGCCCGGTTGGAAGCGCCACGCAGGCCGGAGTCGAGGCTTTGCTGCAGCAGTTTCGACGCGTAAGCGTGCTCGCCGTCCTCGAAGGCTCTTATTCCGAATCCAAGTTCGGTCTCGCCCTTGCTCGAGAACATCGCGCATCCGGATATCACCAGGCAAACGAGCAATGATGCGAGCCAGCGGTAAACGGCCATAGCTCCTCTTTAGCGGCGGAATCGGTGCGTGATGCTGATCTCCGCGCCCGGCTTCAGTTCGACCGTCTGGACGTGCGCCGGAAACGACCCGTTCCTCAACTCTACCCGATGTCTGCCGGGCCTGAGAGGGATCGATCTCAGCGGCGGACTGACCCCTTGTCTCGCCCCGTCGACGAAAACCTCGGCCCAGGGCAGGGCAACGATGTTGAGCGTGGCCTCGCGCGAGGGGGCGGGGACTGTAGCGACGAACTCCGGTTCCTTCGGCCTTGGCGGCGCGACTTCCTTCGCTTTGAGCGCTGCATCGGACTCGTTCGCTCTTGCCGTTTGCACCGGCGCACCGCCTTTGGGTGCTGCGGCTGCGTCCCTCGCTCCGCGTGGCGCCTTCGGCTCGTTCGCCTGCGGAGGCGCGGATTCCGGCGCCTCGACTTTGGCCGGCCCGGCCTTGGGCGCTGGCGCCGGAGGCGCCACCGACGCCACCGATTTCGCCTCGCCGTCTGAGTCCCGGTGACTGCGCGCGATCACTCCGGTCCCGACGATCAGCGTGAACGCGAGCGGCGCCGCCACGAGCAATTTGCTGTTGACCGCCACCACCCCGGGCAAGTTTCGCAGGTTCGGCTTCGGGAATTTGAAGAGGCGCAGGCTCGGAAGGCGCAGGGTCGGTCTTGGCGCCTGCACGGGGACCGTGCGCCGCAGGTTGCTCGGCGCCGAGCTGATCGCGTAGACCTCGTGCTCGCGCACGTGCTTGTCGGTCTTGGCTCCCTCGTAGTGGAACAGTTTCGCGTAGTCTTCGGACAGGCGCGCCATCACGTCGTAATAGGAGCGCGAGACGAGAATCTGGCCCGGCTCGGCGAAGCTCATGACGCGCTGCGCGACGTTGATCCCGTCTCCGATGATGTTGGGCTGGCCGTTGATGTCCTTGACGAGCCTCACCGGCCCGAGGTTGACGCCGACGCGAATCACCAGTTGCGGGCTGCTGGTGGCGTCCTGGCCGACGACTGCATCGCGCAGGCTCATGCCCGCGAACAGGGTGTCTTCGGGATCTCCGAGAAAGCTCACGGCCGCGCCGTCCCCGGTGTCGAGGATGATGCGGTCGTCGGTAGCGACGCCCGCGATCGCGTCGGTCAGGACGGCGTTGAAGCGTTCTTTCAGCGCGATTTGCTCGGCGACGGTGTACTGCGTGTACCCGACGATGTCGAGAAAGAGCACGCTGCAGAGTAATGTTCGATTAGTATGCTCCGCCATCTTTGTCCGCCGCAGTCTGCCTGCCGGGCCTCCACACGTGTGCGGCCAGTGTCCTCCTGGGGGCCCATTCTACCGCGGCAGGGCCCGGCGGGCACCGGAAAGTTGCTAGAATATCAACCTATTGCCACCCGGTAGCGTCCCGCGCGACGGAAATCGCGTGAACCACCATGTCAGTCACTCAGGAACAAGTTCACAGCGCGCTGAAGGAAGTCCTTGACCCGAATACGGGCAAGGATTTTTTCACCACCAAGTCGGCGAGAAACATCAAAGTGGAGGACGGCAGCGTTTCGCTCGAGATCGAATTGGGCTATCCCGCGAAAACCCAGCTCGATCCCATCCGCAAACTCATCGCGGGAAAACTCCGCGGCGTCCCGGGCGTGAGCGCGGTGAATGTCAGCGTCACGAGCAGAATCGTTTCCCACACCGTGCAGCGCGGGGTCAAGCTGATTCCCGGGGTGAAGAACATCGTCGCGATCGCCTCCGGAAAGGGCGGGGTGGGGAAATCGACCACGGCCGTGAATCTGGCGCTCGCGCTCGCCGCCGAAGGAGCGAGCGTCGGCGTGCTCGATGCCGACATCTATGGACCCTCGCAGCCGATGATGCTCGGCATCACCGGCCGGCCGGAGTCCAAAGACGGCAAGACGCTCGAGCCGATGACGGGCCACGGCATCCAGGCGATCTCGATCGGCTTCCTCATCGACATCGATACTCCGATGGTTTGGCGCGGGCCGATGGTGACGCAGGCCTTGGAGCAGCTCCTCAAGGACACTCGTTGGAAGGACGTCGATTACCTCATCGTCGACATGCCGCCCGGCACCGGAGACATCCAGCTCACGCTCGCCCAGAAAGTGCCGGTCACCGGAGTGGTGATCGTCACCACCCCCCAGGACATCGCGCTCATAGACGCACGCAAGGGCCTCAAGATGTTCGAGAAAGTCGGCATTCCCATCCTCGGGATCGTGGAGAACATGAGTACCCACATCTGCTCCCAGTGCGGCCACGAGGAACACATCTTCGGGCAGGGCGGGGCGCAGCGCATGTGCAAGGAGTACGGCACCGAGCTGCTCGGGTCATTGCCGCTCGACATCGCCATCCGCGAGCAGGCGGACTCGGGCAAGCCGACCGTGGTGGCCGACCCGGAGGGCCGGTCGGCGGATATCTACAGGGCGATCGGGCGCAGGCTCGCGGTCAAGATTGCGGAGTCCGCCAGGGACATGACCTCGAAGTTTCCGAACATCGTCGTGTCCAAGAACACCTGAAGCGGGCCCACAGCCGATGAGCATCAAGTCGGACAAATGGATCCGTCGAATGGCGGCTGAACGCCGCATGATCGAGCCGTTCGAGCCGGGGCAGGTGAAGGAGGTCAAGGGCCAGCGCATCATTTCCTACGGCACGTCGAGCTACGGCTACGACATCCGCTGCTCGAATGAATTCAAGCTGTTTACCAATCTCAACTCGACCATCGTCGACCCCAAGAATTTCGACGACAGGTCTTTCGTCGACGTCAAAGGCGACTCCTGCATCATCCCGCCCAACTCCTTCGCTCTGGCGCGGACCGTGGAGTACTTCCGCATCCCCCGGAACGTGCTCACAATCTGCCTGGGGAAATCGACCTACGCCCGCTGCGGAATCATCGTCAATGTCACCCCGCTCGAGCCCGAGTGGGAAGGGCACGTCACGCTGGAGTTCTCCAACACCACTCCGCTGCCCGCCAAGATCTACGCCAACGAGGGCGTGGCCCAGGTCATCTTCATCGAATCCGACGAAGTCTGCGAGACCTCCTACAAGGATCGCGGCGGGAAATACCAGGGGCAGAAGGGCGTGACGCTGCCCAAGATCTGACCGCGCCCGGCCGCCGACTTGAAGTCGCGTGTAAGCAGTTGTAATATCCGGCCGGGGACCGCCGGCCGGCCGGTTCCGTCTTCCCCACTCCCTATTGCGTTCCGGATTCGCCGGGCCTACCATACGTTGTGGTTCCGTCGCGGCGAAGCGAGCCGTCGGAGCGCGCGGGAGGCGCGCAGAATGCCCAAAATTCCGCTTGATTTCGGAAACGCAATCCCTATAATCGCCCCATACGGGCTCCGGTTCGGTTGTCTGCAAAGCGGACGGTCAAACCCGGGCCCGATGCTTTTGGAGATCGGATTTTGAACTGCAAGCCACCCGCAAAGGAGGTCATCTTGACAAGCAAGAGAGAGCACTACGGCTCGCAGGACTTTTTCGCACTCGACATTCCCATAACGTAGGTTCTTCCCAGGGAGGCCCCAACGATGCAGATGCGTGCCGGCGTAGCTAAAAAAACCATCCGATCCATCCGACAGCAGTCATTCGAAGCAACCCACCTCTTCGACTCGCACCCCGAGTCGAGCCTGGATTTCGAAAAGGTCCGGGCGGCAGTCAAGGACGGCTACGACAAGCCGTTTCTCCTGATCGATTCGGCCATCGTCCGCGAGAAAGCGCGGCGCTTCGCGGCGGCGATGCCGCGCGTGCGGCCGCACTACGCGGTCAAGGCCAACCCGGATTCCCGCATCCTCAAGCTCATGCTCGAGGAAGGCGCCGGATTCGAGATCGCTTCCGTCGCCGAGTTGGATCTCCTGCTCGCGCTGGGCGTTCCTGCGGCCGAGATCTTCTACTCGAATCCGGTCAAATCGCGCGACCAGATCGCCTATGCCGCCTCGAAGGGCGTCCAGTGGTACGTGATCGACTCGGTCGAGGAGCTGAAGAAGATCCAGTCGATCAAGGCGGATGCCAAGCTTTACCTGCGCATCGACACGCCCAACATCGGCAGCGACTGGCCCCTCGCCGGCAAGTTCGGCGCACACGCCTCCGAGGTGCGCGACATCGTCGTGACGGCGGCGAGGCTCAAGGTCGACCTCGCGGGCGTCGCCTTCCACGTGGGCTCGCAGTGCCGCAATCCTGAAAACCGCGCGTGACTTTTCAATGCCGACACGCCAGTTTTCAGGAT
>DATHJM010000122.1:0-6246 GCA_035489775.1 Burkholderiales bacterium | reverse complement strand
CTTCGCCTCTGTCAAGCCGGGAATGCGGGAGCTCGAGGTCGCCGCGATCGCAGAGCACGTCGGTCACCGGTACGGCAGCGAGCAGGGGTTGTTTCTCGCGGGCTCCGGTCCGGTCGGCACCGCAGCCGTCTTCGCCAACCGCTACCAGCAGAACCGCGTGCTGCGCGAAGGCGACCAGTTCACGATCCTGATCGAGAACAACGGGCCGGGGGGCTTCTACACCGAGCTGGGACGCACCTGCGTGCTGGGCAAGGCCTCGCAGGAGATGAAGGACGAGTTCGCTTTCGTGCTGCAAGCGCAGAAATTCACGCTCGAGCGGATGAAGCCGGGAGCGAAGTGCAGCGAGATCTTCGCCGAGTACAACGCTTTCATGAAGAAGAACGGGCGTCCCGAGGAAAAGCGCCTGCACTCGCACGGGCAGGGATACGACATGGTCGAGCGGCCGCTGATTCGCCACGACGAGACCATGACGATCCAGAAAAACATGAGCATGGTGTGCCACCCGACCTACGTCACCGAGCGCACCTACAGCTGGTGCTGCGACAATTTCCTGATCGGCGACTCGGGCGTAATCGAGAAGCTGCACAAGTTTCCGCAGAAGATCGTCGAGCTGGGCTGAAGAGCCCGAAACAAAAGGAGGATTGATGAAACCCGCAGCGCGAGTGCTTTTGGCGATCGCCACGATGGCAACTGCCGGGTTTGCGGCGGCACAGGACTGGCCGAACAAGCCCGTGAAGTGGATCCTATCGCAGCCCGCAGGAGCGTCGCCCGACATCACCGCGCGCCTCGTCGCCGACCGGCTCTCGAAGATGTGGGGGCAACAGGTGATCGTGGACAACCGCCCGGGCGGGCAGAACGTCATCGGCGCGCAGGCGGCGGCCAAGTCGCCCGCGGACGGATACAACTATTTTTTCGGGACGACCGCCGCGCTCGTCTCCAATCCCTTCACGTTCAAGTCGCTTCCCTACGACCCGGAGCGCGATTTCGTTCCGGTCGTGCTGATCGGGAAGTCCCCGATGGTCGTCGCAGTCAACAATTCGGTGCCGGCAAAATCGCTCGCCGAGCTGATCGCGCTCGACAAGTCGCAGCCCGGCAAGCTCGCTGCCGCCAACGAAGGCGCGAAGACCTTCGGCGGGATGATGAGCCAGGCGCTGAATATCGCCACCGGAATGCGGCTCCTGCAGGTGCCGTACAACGGCGTCGTGCCGGCCCTGCAGGACACCGTCGCCGGCAGGACGCAGGTGGTGCTGGTGAGCTCGGGGGCGATGACGCCGTTCATCAAGCGCGGCGACCTGCGGCCGATCGCGGTGACTTCCGGCCGGCGCGTGACGGGGATGGAAGAAGTGCCGGCGCTCGCCGAAACCTACCCGGGATTCGAGTACGTCGGCTGGTTCGCTCTGGTCGCGCCGGCGGGCACGCCCGCGGATGCCGTGCAGCGGGTGAACCGCGACGTCAACAAGGTGCTCGCCGACGCTGAAGTGTCGCAACGGCTGCGCGAGCTGGGCGCGATCTACGAGGGCCCGGGCACGCCGCAGGACCTCGCGCAGTTCCTCAAGGACGAGCGCATGCGCTGGGCCAAGCTCGTCAAGGACATCGGCCTGCAGCCGGAGTGAGGATCATGAAGAACCTCGTTCGCGCGTTGTCGCTCGCCGCGTTGTGCTGCGCCTTCGGCGAAAGCGGCGCCCAGAGCTGGCCGACGCGGCCCATCCGCGTCATCGTGTCCTTCGCCGCCGGCTCGGCGCCGGACATCATCTGCCGCTTCGTCACCGACCGCCTCTCGCGCGCGGTGAGCCAGCAGGTCGTCGTCGACAACCGTCCCGGCGGCGGAAACCTGATCGCCGCGCAGGCCGCGGCGCGCTCTGCGCCCGATGGCTACAACTATTTTTGCGTCACCGCGGCGACGCTGGTCTCCAACCCCTACACCTTCAAGTCGCTGCCCTACGATCCGGTCAAGGACTTCACGCCGGTGGCGATGATCGTCAAGGGCCCGTTCTTCGTCCTCGTGCACCCGAGCATCCCGGTGAAGACCCTTCCGGAGCTGGCGGCCTACGACAAGGCCAACCCGGGCAAGCTCAGCTACGCGACCGACGGCCTGAGAAATTTCACGGGAATGATGGCGGCGTGGCTGAACAAGATCTCTGGAACCAGTATTCTCACCGTCCCCTACAACGTCATGCCTCAGGGGATCCAGGACACGCTCGCCGGCAGGACGCAGCTCGTGATCCTCGCCGTTCCGGCGGCCGGGCCGCGCATAAAAAGCGGGGAGCTGCGCCCGCTCGCAGTGAGCTACGCCAAGCGCATCCCCGGCTACGAGGACGTGCCGACGATCGCCGAGACTTATCCGGGCTTCGAGTACATCGGCTGGTTCGCCCTGATCGCTCCGGCGGGAACCCCCGCCGAGTTCGTGCAGCGCGTCAACCGCGAGATGGACCGCGTGCTCAAGGATCCGGAAACGGTGCAGCGGCTGCGCGACCTGGGCTTCTACACCGAGGGCGCGGAAACGCCTGAAGCTCTGGGGGACTACATCCGTGCGGAGCTCGCGAAATGGGGCCGGATCGTGAGGGAAATCGGGATCCAGCCGGAATGAGCTGCGGCCGCGATCCTTGAGTCCCAAGCGGCACCGGCGGGTCGTCACCGGGCACGACACGCAGGGGCGCTCCGTCGTCCTCATGGACGGCGAATCGCCGCACGCTTTTTTCCTGGAGAAAGCGGGCGGCCTGCAGCTGACCGAGCTGTGGGAGACGCGCACGGCGCCCGCCGATAACTCGGGGACGAAGGACGCCGCCGAACACGAGCGGCGCATCGAGCCGGTCGGCGGCGGCACCGTGTTCCGCATCATCGAATATCCACCCGACAGCGTGCGCTTGAAGACGCTGGCCCCCGATTCGTTCTTCCAGGAAATGGGCGCGCAGGCCGCGGAGAAGGCGCAGCGCCGCCACCCCGGAATGCACAGGACGCACACCATCGATTACTGCATCGTGCTCTCCGGCGAAATCTGGGCGGTGCTGGACGAGGGCGAAGTGCTGTTGCGCGCCGGGGACTGCCTCGTGCAGCGCGGCACCAACCACGCCTGGAGCAATCGCACCGAAAAGCCCTGCGTGATCGCCTTCGTGCTGGTCGCGGCGAAGCCTCTGCCGTGACCGCGAAGTTGTCCATGGTGCTCGACAAGGACGTCGCGGTACCGATGCGCGACGGGGCGTTGCTGCGCGCCAATGTCTTCCGTCCCGGCGCCTCCGGAAAATTTCCGGTGCTGATGACCCTCGGACCCTACGGCAAGGACGTGCACCTCTCGCAGTTCATGCCCGAAGCGTGGGAGGCGTTGCAGCGCCGGCATCCGGAAATTCTGAAGGCTTCGTCGTGCAAGTACCTCGTGTTCGAGACGCCGGATCCGGAGATGTGGGCGCCCGAAGCTTATGTCGTCGTCAAAGTGGATTCGCGCGGCTCGGGAAAATCGGCGGGCAGACTCGATGTGAATTCGCCGGCCGAGTTCCGCGATTTCCACGACGCGATCGAATGGGCCGCTGCGCAGGCCTGGAGCAACGGCAAAGTCGGCTTGCTCGGCATTTCCTATTACGCCGCGGGCCAATGGATGATCGCGGCCGAGCGCCCGCCGCATCTCGCCGCGATGCTTCCGTGGCAAGGCACCTACGACTTCTATCGCGACCGCACGCGCCAGGGCGGAATCCTCGGCAGCGGTTTTCTCAAGCGCTGGTGGAACCGCAGCGTGCTGCGGAACCAATACGGCAATCCCGACACGCCCCTCACCGACATCGACTCGGGCGAACGCAACACCGGGCCGGCAAGCCTTTCTCCTGGGCAGCTCGCCGCGAGCCGCGAGGACTACATCGCCAACCTCCTCGCGCGCCCGCTGAACGGCCCCTGGTACGAGGAGCGCAGCGCCCGCCTGGACCGCATACAGATTCCGGCGCTCGTCGTGGCGAACTGGGGCGGCCTCGGCCTGCACCTGCGCGGCACGATCCTTGGCTGGCTCGGCATCGCCTCGCGCGAGAAGTGGCTCAAGGTCCAGTCGGGTTCGTATTTCCTCACGTTTCTCCTGCCGCAGAGCGTGGCGTTGCAACGGAAATTCTTCGACCGCTACTTGAAAGACATCGACAACGGCTGGGAGCACGAGCCGAAAGTCGAGGTCGCGGTGCGCGCCACGGAGGACACGGTCAAGCGCGTGGTGGACGATACGCAATGGCCGCTCACCGGCACGCGCTGGACGCGTTTCTATCTCGATGCGTCGAGCATGACGCTGGCTACGGCGGCAGGCAAGACGGCGAGCGAGAGTTACCCGGCGATCGGCGAAGGCGTGACGTTCATGACCGCGCCGCTCGAGCGCGGCATCGAATTCGCCGGACCGATCGTGGCGAAGCTGTGGGTGTCCTCCTCGACCGACGACATGGACCTGTTCGCGACCTTGCGCGCCTTCGATCCGCAGGAAAAGGAAATCACGTTTCTTTCCGCGGTCGAACCGAAGGCGCCGGTCTCTCAAGGGTGGCTGCGCGTCTCGCAGAGAAAACTCGATCCCGGGCGCTCGACCGAATACCAGCCATACCATACGCACGACCAAGCGCAAAAGCTCAAGCCCGGCGAGGCCTACGAGGTGGAAATCGAAATCTGGCCGGCGAGCCTCGCGCTTCCGGCAGGCTACCGCCTCGCGCTCACCCTTCAGGGAAAGGACTTCGAACGCGCGGGCGAGACCGGCGTGCAGAAAGGCTCGGGCTGGTTCCTGCACGACGACCCGCGCGACCGGCCGCCTGAGACCTTCGCCGGAACCCACACGGTTCACACGGGCACGGGACGGGAGTCGTACCTGCTGCTGCCCGTGATCAGTTAGGGAACCAGGATCGGCTTCACTGCCTGGCCGGCGAGGATCAGCTCGAATCCGCGCAGCGCGTCGGAGAGCGGCAGCACGTGTGAAGCGAGCGGCTTCAGGTCGACCTTGCCCGAGCGCAGGAGCGCGCTCGCCTGGGCCCAGGTCTCCCAGATTTTCCGGCCGTGGATGTTGATCATGCGCGGGCATTTCTGCAGCCAGAAAGTGAAGTCGACCGGGATCGCGGCGGGCGGCGCACCGACCAGGCGAAAATCGCCGCCCTTGGTGAGGGATTCGAACACCGCGCGAAAACCGCTCTCGGTGCCGGAGTACTCGATGCCGACGTCCACCCCGTCACCGCCGGTCATGTCGCGGACCGCCTTGGCGAGGTCCTCTTTCGTCGGATCGACGCAGCGGTCGGCTCCGAGCGTCTTCGCGGTCGCAAGGCGCAGCGGATTCGGGTCGCAGGCGACGATCAGGACGGCGCCCAGCGCGCGCGCCGCGGCGACGTTCATGAGGCCGATCGGGCCGCAGCCGTTCACCAGCACCGACTGCCCCGAAACGCCCGAGCCTTCCAGGCTCGCGTGCACCGCGATGCCGAAGGGTTCCTGCATTGCCGCGATCTCGTGAGGAAGCTCGGGAGGATTGGTCCAGGCGACGCGCGCCGGCGCCACCGCGTATTCGGCGAAGCCGCCGTCGAAATCGATGCCCGGGTACCGCGTGCGGGTGCACAAGTGCGCGCGGTTGGAGCGGCACTGCTTGCACGCGCCGCAGAACACGTGCGATTCGAGGCTGACGCGGTCGCCGGATTTCAGTCCCGTCACTCCCGGACCGAGCGCATCGATCACGCCGCTCATCTCGTGACCCAGAACGCGCGGAAGTTTCATGCGGCGCGCCATGCGCGGCGCCCATTTGTAGATCTGCATGTCGGTGCCGCAGATGCCGGCGGCGCCGACCTTCAGGCGGATCTCGCCGGGACCGGGCTCGGGCATCGGCACTTCGCGCAGCGCGATCCCGCCTTCGACGCCTTCGATCTTGCAGAGCGCGAGCACCGGAGCGGGCCTATACGTGGAAGATATCCACGGGCCCGACCAGCTTGTCGTCGATCATGACGATCTTCTTGCGGGCGATCCTGAGGCTGCTACCTTCCCGCCGCAGCTTGTATTCGTAAGACCCGCCGCGGGTGAGCGCGCCGCGCTGGCCGAACGAGTGCACGATCCAGCTCGCGCGGGCGGCGACCTCGCCGTTTTCGACGCCGGTGACCATCACGTTGCCGACGAGATGCGTGGTGCGGTCCATGGGCACCGAAGCGAAAGACCTGCCGGTCTCGATGCGGAACACGCGGTCCTCGAGATGCGCGCGCCCTTTCAGGTAGAGGAGATTCAGCTCGAGCTCGGGATCGGCCGTGGTCTCCGATTCGCTCGCCCAGC
>DATHJM010000121.1:0-2854 GCA_035489775.1 Burkholderiales bacterium | reverse complement strand
CTTGCCGGCCGACATGGGCAGGCGCTGGAAAGAGAGGACGGGCGTCGACATTCTCGAAGGCATAGGCTCGACCGAAATGCTGCACATGTACATCAGCACCCGGCCGGGTGAAGTGCGGTACGGGGCGACTGGAAAGCCCGTGCCGGGTTACGAGCTGCGGGTGGTGGACGAGCACGGCAAGCCGGTGAAACCCGGCGAGCTCGGCGAGTTGCAGGTGAGCGGGCCGACGAGCGCCGCCTGCTACTGGAACAACCGCGAGAAAAGCCGCTCGACCTTCGTGGGCAGCTGGTTCAGGAGCGGCGACAAGTTCAGGCAGGACGAAGACGGTTACTTTGTATACGCGGGTCGGTCCGACGACATGCTGAGAGTCTCCGGCTTCTACGTCTCGCCCGCAGAGGTCGAAGCCGCGCTCGTCAGCCACGAGGCGGTGCTCGAAGCCGCGGTCGTCGGCCACGAGGACGACAACAGCCTGATCAAGCCCAAGGCATTCGTGGTGCTCAAGCAAGGCCAATTGCCGAGCGAATCGCTCAAAGCGATCATGCAACAGCACATCAAGGACAAGCTCGCGCCTTACAAGTACCCTCGTTGGATCGAGTTTGTGAACGAATTGCCCAAGACGGCAACCGGTAAGATCCAGCGCTTCAAGCTTCGCGGGTAGTCTTCCTCCCCGCAGGATCACGATTTAGGTTGCCTTGAGATCCTTCTCAGGCTTAGAATTTGAACAATGGTTCAAGTTTTGAATCGGAGTTCGAACGAGGCACCCTTGTCGGAGCGCGTCCAGCGCAAGAACGATGCGCGGCGCCTGGAGATTCTGCGCGCCGCCGCGCGCGTATTCCGCCGCCTGGGACTTTCGGCAACCGGCATGCGCGAGATCGCCGAGGAAGCCGATCTCTCGCCCGGCAACCTGTATTACTACTTCAGCGGCAAGGACGAGATCCTGCTCTTTTGCCAGGAGCGCACGCTCGAGCGCCTTTTTGCCGCGGTAAAAGACGCGCGCTCCGCGCCCGGCGCCTGCGCCGGGCGCCTGCGTTCGGTGATGAGCGCGCACGTGCATTGCATGCTCGATGAGCTCGAAGGCGCGACCGCGCACCTCGAGGTGGAAGTTCTGCCCGAGGCGATGCGCAAGGGGGTCATCGAGAAGCGGGACGCCTACGAGCGCGCGGTGCGCGGCCTCGTCTCCGAAGGGATGAAGCGCGGCGAATTCGCGCAGACCGACCCGTCGCTCGTCACGCGCGCGATGCTCGGGGCGGTCAACTGGACCGCGCGCTGGTATCGCCCCGAAGGACCGCAGTCGGTGGGCGAGATCGCCGATTCGCTCTCCGAGTACCTCGTCCGCGGACTGATGCCCGCGCCCCGTCCAAGGATTGCGAAATGAAAACTCCGGCGCCGAAAAACGTCCACCTGTCGCTGCGCGTGAATGGGGAGGAGCAGCAGGTTTCCTTCGCCCCGTACAAGACCTTGCTCGAGGTGCTGCGCGAGGACATGAACCTGACCGGCACCAAGCACGGCTGCGAGCTCGGTGAATGCGGCGCCTGCGCGGTGCTGGTTGAGGGCGTGCCGGTGCTTTCCTGCCTCGCGCTTGCCCTCGATTTCGAGGGGCGGGCGATCGAGACCGTCGAGGGGCTGGCGAGCGGCGGAAAGCTGCATCCGCTGCAGGCGGCCTTTGCAGACCTCGGCGGCGCGCAGTGCGGCTATTGCACCCCCGGGATCCTGATGACGGCGAAGGCGCTGCTCGAGCGCGAGCCGAACCCGAGCCGCGAGCGCATCAGAGAAGCGATCTCCGGCAATCTGTGCCGCTGCACCGGCTACCAGCAGATTTACGAATCGATCGAGGAAGCGGCAAGAACAATGCAGGAGTCGAAGCGATGACGGCCAGGAAACGTTTCGACGTCATCGGCAAGCCTCGCCGCCGCGTGGACGGCCGCGCCAAGGTCACCGGGCTGACGCGCTTCGCCGACGACGTGATGCTGCCGCGCATGCTGCATTGCAAGCTGCTGCGCTCTCCGCATCCGCACGCGATCATCGAGGCGATCGACGTCTCCCGTGCGCAAGCCCATCCCGGCGTGCATCTCGTGCTCACCGGCAAGGACTTCCCCATCACCTTCGGTATCCTTCCGGTGTCGCAGGACGAATACCCGCTCGCACCCGAGCGCGTGCGCTACGTCGGCGACCCGGTCGCGGCGGTCATCGCGAAAGACGAGCAGACGGCTTGCGAGGCGCTCGATCTGATCGAGGTCAAGTACCAGCCGCTGAAGACCATTTCCAATCCCGAGGAGGCGCTCGCAACGTCCGAGCCGCGCATCCAGAGCTACGGTGAGCAGGGCAACATCCACCGCCTTCAGGCCTTCGAGTTCGGCGACGTGAACGAGGCGCTCGCCAAGGCCGACCACGTGTTCGAGGATTTGTTCTTCTACCAGGGCAACACGCACCTGCCGATCGAGCAGCACGCCTCGGTCGCGGCGGTCGACGGCGAAGGCAAGCTTACGCTCTGGTCCTCCACGCAGGTGCCGCACTATATCCACCGCGCGCTCGCCAGTGCGCTGCAGATTCCGCCCGCGCACGTGCGCGTGATCGCATGCCCCAACGGCGGCGGCTTCGGGGGAAAATGCGACCTGCACAACCACGAGATCGTGGTGTCGAAGGCGTCCCTCGTGCTCGGTCGCCCGGTCAAGATATGTCTCACGCGCGAAGAAGTCTTCTACATGCACCGCGGCCGCCATCCGGTTCTGATGAAGATGCGTACCGGCGTGACCAAGGACGGCAAGATCACCGGAATGCACACGCAGACCTTGCTCGACGGTGGCGCATACGGCGGCTACGGCGTGGCGAGCACCTTTTACACGGGCGTTCTCCA
>DATHJM010000120.1:0-15019 GCA_035489775.1 Burkholderiales bacterium | reverse complement strand
TCCCACGCCCCATCCCGCCGGGGCAAGCGGTACGCCATACGATCGCCCGCGAAAAAGTGACTTATTTCTCGCGAACGGCGCACGGGTTCAGGAATTTCCGGCCTTGCTCTTCAGGTAGTTCAGCGGCCCGCCGCGGAAGGGCGCGAAACCGGTGCCGAAGATGAGCCCCGCGTCGGCGAGGTCGGCGTCGGCGACGATGCCTTCGGCCACTGCCGCCTGCGCTTCCTTGAGGTAGGGTGCGATCAGCTTCTCGGTGAGCTCGGGCGTGACGCCGCGTGCGGCGCCTTTGCGCGCTTTGCCGTTCCGCCAGGCGTAGAAGCCGCGGCCGGTTTTCTTTCCGAGATTTCCCGCGGCGACCAGCTCCGCGAGCTTCCTCGGAGGTTCCGCGCCTTCGCCCGCCAGTTCCTTTCCCACCGCGAGGCAGATGTCCAGGCCCACCGTGTCGGCCAGCTCGATCGGCCCCATTGGCATGCCGAACGCGGCGACCGCCGCGTCCAGCGTCTCCGGCGCCACGCCTTCGTCGACCATGCGCAGCGCCTGGTTGATGTAGGGACCGAGCACGCGGTTCACGAGAAAGCCCGGCGAATCCTTGACCGGCAGGGGCAGCTTGTCGATTTGCCGCACGAAGGTCGCGGCGCGCTTCGCGGTCTCAGCGTCCGTGACCGCGCCTCTGACCACCTCGACCAGCTGCATCTGCGGCACCGGGTTGAAGAAATGGATCCCGACGAGCCGCGACGGATCCTCGAATTTCGCGCCGATGTCCGCGAGTTTCAGGCTCGAGGTATTCGTGGCGAGGAGGGCTTCGGGCTTCGCCGCGGCTTCGAGCTTCGCGAACAGATCGCGCTTGGCCTGCAGGTTCTCGAAGATCGCCTCGATGACGACGTCTGCGTGCCGCACTCCGTCCCCGGCGACGTCGGGGATCAAACGGTCGAGCGCGTCCCGGATGCGGGGTTTGTCGCGCAGCCGGCGTTTGAAAAGTTCGGCCGCGCGTTTCATTGCCGGCGCGAGGCGCTCGGGCGATTGGTCCTGAAGCGTCACCGTCAGGCCGCGCATCGCGCACCAGGCGGCGATGTCTCCGCCCATGACGCCGGCGCCGATCACGTGCACGTGCTTCGCCTTGAAGTCGCTGTCCTTCCCGAGCGATTTCAGGCGCTCCTGGAGGAAGAAGATGCGGATGAGGTTGCGCGCCGTGTCGCCCTCCATGAGCCCGATGACGGATGCCGGATCCTCGGCCCGCGGCGCGAACGGATCGCCGTCGTATCTCCGCCACAGCTCGAGGATCGCGAAGGGCGCGGGGTAGTGGTCCGGCGAGGCCCTGGAGGCGAGCTGCCTTCTGGCCATGTAAACGACGAGCGGACGCATCCAGCTGGAATTCATGAGCCGCTGCACGAGAGGTAGCGTTCTCGGCCGGGGCGCCTCGAGCACCATCATGCGCGCGGCGTTCTCCTGGACGCGAGGCGGCACCGCCTCATCCACCAGACCCAGACGCTTGGCGCGGCGCGCATCCACGGCCCGGCCGGTGAGCAGCATGTCCAGCGCCGCAGTGGGGCCGACGAGGCGCGGCAGGCGCTTGACGCCGCCCCAGGCGGGAAGGATGCCGAGCATCACTTCCGGCAACGCGAAACGCGTCCCGGGCTGATCCACCGCGACGCGATAGCGGCAGGCGAGCGCGAGCTCGACGCCTCCGCCCATGCAGAAGCCGTTCACCAGGGCGAGCGTCGGGAAGCGCAGGCCCTCGAGCTTGTTGTAGAGGTCCCAGCCGCGCTTGACCAGGCGCATCGCGTCATCCGCGTCCTTGATCCTGGTGAACTCCTCGACGTCGGCGCCTGCGATGAATCCGGAGTCCTTGCCGGAGCGGATGATGAGCCCGCGCGGATTCTTCGCGCGCAGCTCGCCGAGAATCCGGTCCAACTCGGCCATGACCTCGGCCGAGAGAACGTTGGTCGATGCATCCGCCTTGTCGAACGATAGCCAGACGATGTTGTCGCTGTCGGTCTCGAGCTTCCAGTGTTTGTACATCCTTGTCATTCCCGCGTAAGCGGGAATCCAGCGACGTTACAAGATTCGATCATAGAGATCATTCCAGTAGGGTCCCCGCTTTCGCGAGGACGACAACCTTTCGCGGGGACGGCGGCTATAAGGCCTCGACCAGCATCGCGCCGCCGAGTCCTCCGCCGATGCAGATCGAGGCCATGCCACGCCGCGGCTTTTGGCCCGAGCTGCCGGCCTTTGCGCGCTTGAGCGTATGCAGCAGGTGCAGCACGATGCGCGCGCCCGAGGCGCCCACCGGGTGGCCGAGCGCGATGGCGCCGCCGTCCACGTTGAGTTTTTCCGTGTCGAGCTCGCCCAACGCGCCATCGAGGCCCAGTTCCTCGCGGCAATATTTGTCTTCCTCCCACGCCGCGAGGCAGCCGAGCACCTGGGCCGCGAATGCTTCGTTGATTTCCCAGGCATCGAGATCGTTGAGCTTGAGGCCGTGGCGCTCGAGTATCGGCGTCGCCGCGTGCACGGGCCCGAGGCCCATCTGCGCCGGGTCGAGACCCGCCCACTGCGAATCGACGATGCGGCCGAGCGGCTTCAGGCCGTGCAGCTTCACGGCCTCCCCGGTCGCGAGCACCAGCCACGCGGCGCCGTCGGTGATCTGCGAGGAATTTCCGGCGGTGACCTTGCCGTACTTCCGGTCGAAAAAGGGCTTGAGTTTCGCCAGATTATCGGCCGTCGAATCCTTGCGGACGCCGTCGTCGTCCTTGTAGAGGTTTCCCCTGTCGTCGTAGACCGGCGCGATTTCCGCCGCAAGGCCGTCGTGCGGATCGTTGAAAATGCCCCTCTCCTGCGCGCGGAGGACGCGCGCATGGCTCTCCGCTGCGAGCTCATCCATTTCCCGGCGACCGATCCCGAAACGGTAAGCGAGATTCTCGGCGGTCTGGCCCATGAGAAGGCCCACGTAGGGGTCGGTCAGCCCTTTCATGATGCCGATGATGGGCGTGAGCAGTTGAGCGGGCTTCAGCTTCAGGAACATGCCGGCCTTCTGAAGGGGCGACCTCGCGGCCATGAAGTTCGAGAACCAGATGACCATGGCCTCCGAATAAAGGAGCGGCACTCGCGAGAGTGCGTCCACCCCGCCCGCCAGCACGAGGTTCGAGCGCCCCGAGAGCATGTTGGCGATCGCCGAATCGAGCGCCTGCATGCCCGATGCGCAGTTGCGCATCACGGTCCAGCCCGGAACCTTCTGCCCGCAGCCCATGCGCAGCGCCGCGACGCGCCCGATGTTGACTTCGTCCACCGAGGGCGCGGCGCAGCCCAGGATGACCTCGTCGAGCTCGGTCGGTGAGAAGGGCTGCCGCACGAGCAAGGCCTTGCCCGCGGCGGTCGCGAGATCGCTTGCCGCGAACGGGCCCGGCCTGTTTCGCGATTTCAGGAACGGCGTGCGCGCGCCGTCGATGATGTAGATGTCTTTGGCCACAACCGGGACAGACCCCTATTTTTGAATACGCATCGTATGAAAGCAAAACCGGCGGGGAATAGGGGGCTGTCCCCGGTTTTACGCCGCGGCGCGTTGCGGCTGCGCCGGCCGGGACGCTTCGGACACTCCGAGGTCCTGCGGGAAATCGTCGACGCGGATCACCTCGTCGCGCAGCTGCGCCGCGCGCTTGAGCAGAGCCTGCTCCTCGCCGCCGATGACATTCGCGGCAAGCGCCGCCTGCGCGAGCTCCTCGGGCGTCTTGCCGCGTATCGTCCCGGATTTCTGCGCTGCGCGAATCTTGGCCTCTACCGCCTCGGCCTTGATCGTCGCCTCTAGCGCGGCCTCGAGACACGCGAGCGGCTCGCTCTCGGCCTTCGGCAGGTACATGCCCGCGCAGAGCCGGTCGCGCGCGGCCGACGGTGCGATGAGCAAGCGCGCGACTTCGTGCCCGAGCGCGTCGCTGGGCGGCGCGAAGTGCCAGCCGAACGGGAAGGTCACCAGGCGCAGGAACGCGCCGACCAGCCGCACCGGAAAGTTCGCGAGCACGCCGTGCAGCGCTTCGGCCGCGCGGGCGAGCGCGTCCTGCAGCGACCAGTGCAGAAGCGGAAGATCGGCTTCCTGCCGGCCCTCGTCCTCGAAGCGCTTGAGCGCCGCCGAGGCGAGATAGAGCATGGAGAGGACATCGCCCAGGCGCGCGGAGATCCTTTCCCGGCGCTTCAGCGATCCCCCCAGGACGAACATGGAGACATCCGCCGTGTAGGCGAGAGCCGCGGAAATCCGCGTCAGGTGCCGGTAGTAGCGGCGCGTCGGGGGCGCAACCCCGGGCGAAACGGAAACGAAGCGCGATCCGGTGACCGCCATGAGGAAGGCGCGCGTTTCGTTCGAGACGACGTGGCGGATGTGACCGAAGAGCGCGGCATCGAAGCCTTTGAGGTCGCCCTCGCGCGCGGCGTTCATTTCCTTCAGCACGTACGGATGGCAGCGGATCGCTCCCTGCCCGAAGACGATGAGGTTGCGCGTGAGGATGTTGGCGCCCTCGACCGTGATCGCGATGGGCAGCTGCTGGTAGATGCGCCCCATGAAATTGTTCGGACCGAGGCAAATACCCTTGCCGCCCAGGATATCCATCGCGTCGTTCACCACTGCGCGCCCGCGCTCGGTGAGGTGGTATTTGACGATCGCCGAGATCACCGAGGGCTTTTCGCCGAGGTCCACCGCGCCCGCGGTCATCATGCGGGCAGCGTCCATCGTGTAGAGATTGCCGCCGATGCGGGCGAGAGCCTCCTCGATGCCTTCGAATTTTCCGATCGGCGTCTTGAACTGGCTGCGCACGCGGGCATAGGCGCCGGTCGCGCGCGCAGCGAGCTTGGCGTAGCCCGTCCCCGAGGAGGGCAGCGAGATCGAGCGTCCCGCGGCGAGGCACTCCATCAGCATCCTCCAGCCCTGGCCCGCCATTTTCGGGCCGCCGATGATCCAGTCGAGCGGCATGAATACGTCCTTGCCCCAGTTCGGTCCGTTCTGGAACGCCGCGTTCAGGGGATTGTGGCGGCGGCCGATGCTGACGCCCGGCGTGTCGCTGCGCACGAGCGCGCAGGTGATGCCGATGTCTTCCTTGTCTCCGAGAAGATGGTCCGGGTCGCGGAGCCGGAAGGCGAGCCCGAGCAGCGTCGAGATGGGGCCGAGCGTGATGTAACGCTTCTCCCAGGTAACGCGCATGCCGAGCACTTCGCGGCCTTCCCAGGTTCCCTTGCACACGATGCCGAAATCGGGAATCGACGCGGCGTCGGATCCAGCGTTGGGATTGGTCAGGCCGAAGCAGGGGATTTCCAGGCCCTTCGCAAGGCGCGGCAGGTAATGATTTTTCTGCTCCTCGGTGCCGTAGTGCAGCAGCAGCTCGGCGGGTCCCAGGGAATTGGGCACCATGACGTGCACCGTGGCTACGCCGCAGCGGGTCCCGAGTTTCTGGATGACCTGAGAATGCATGGTCGCGGAGAATTCCTTGCCGCCGTATTTTTTCGGGATGATCATCCCGAGAAAACCCTTGTCCTTGATGAACTGCCAGGCGTGCGGCGGCAGGTCCTGATACACCTGCGTGGTCTCCCAGTCGTTCACCATCGCGCACAGCTGCTCGGTTTCGCCGTCGAGGAAGGACTGTTCCTCGGCGGTCAGCTTCGGGCGCGGCACCGCAAGCAGCTTTCCCCAGTCGGGGCGGCCGGAGAAAAGATCGCCGTCCCACCACACCGTGCCCGCATCGATCGCCTCGCGTTCGGTCTCGGACATGGCCGGAAGCTGGCCGCGGTACCAGGCAAGAAGGGGGCGCGAAACAAGCAGCCGGCGCAGCGGCGAAACGCCGAGCACGACGCTGCAGACGCCGAATATCGCCGCGAGAACGAGAAAAGCATCCATGGTGAACGCTCCCCCGCCCAGACCGGCGAGCAACAGGACGGCACCCGCGGCAATCCAGGTCCAGCCCGGCGAATTCAGATAGGCAAGCGCAAAAGAAACGGCGACGGCTGCGACGATCCAGACAGCGAGCGGCATGGGCCCTCCGGGATGTTTTGTGGGCGCTTCAACGCGATACAGCATGATACGCCGCCCGGGCACCTCGCGGCAGCACTTGCGCCGCTGGTACCCCGCCTCCATGTAACATGACAATCCCCATGGCCCACGATCACCGCAGTTTTGCCTTGCCCGTTCCGTCGAAGGATTCCGCCGCGCCGAAACGGCGCAGCGAATGGCGCGCGGTCGGGATGTTGTTCCCCTATCTTTGGGAATTCCGCTTCCGGGTGGCGATAGCGCTCGCGCTTCTGACCACCGCCAAGCTCGCCAACGTCGGCGTGCCGCTCATCCTGAAGGAAGTGGTCGATTCGCTGGACGCGCAGACCGCGGTGCTCGTGCTGCCGCTCGCGCTGCTCGCCGCATATGGAATCCTGAGGTTTTCTACGACGTTGTTCGCGGAGCTCCGGGACGTCGTGTTCGTGCGCGTGACCCAGCGCGCCATCAGGCGCGTCGCGCTCACCGTGTTCCGCCACATGCACAGCCTGTCCCTGCGCTTTCATCTGGAGCGCCATACCGGCGGCGTGTCGCGCGACATCGAGCGCGGCACGCGCGGGATCTCGACGCTGTTGACCTACATGCTGTTCTCGATCGTTCCGGTGATCCTCGAGTTCAGCCTGGTGGCGGCCATCCTTCTCACCAAGTTCGACTGGCGCTTCGCGGCGGTCACCTTTGTCGCGGTGGCCCTCTACATCGCTTTCAGCGTGTCGATCACCGAGTGGCGCATGGAAATCCGCCGCCAGGCGAACGAGCTGGATTCGAAGGCCAACACGCGCGCGATAGACAGCCTGCTCAACTACGAAACGGTGAAATATTTCAACAACGAGGAATACGAGGCGCGCCGCTACGACGAGAACCTGCAGAAGTACGAGGCGGCGGCGGTGAAGAACGAAGCCTCGCTGGGGCTCCTCAACATCGGGCAGAGCTGCATCATCGCCGTCGCGGTGACGCTGCTCATGATCCTCGCGGCTCAGGGAGTGGTGGCGAAGACCCTGACGCTCGGCGACCTGGTGCTCGTCAACGGCCTTTTGATCCAGCTCTACATCCCGCTCAATTTTCTGGGGATGGTGTACCGCGAGATCAAGCAGGCGCTCGCCGACATGGACCGCATGTTCCGCCTGCTTACCCAGGACCGGGAGATACAGGACCGGCCGGATGCAGCGCCGTTGCCCCTTGGAAAAGGCGCGGGAAGCGCGACCGTGCGTTTCGAGCGCGTCGATTTTTTCTACGAGCAGCGGCGCCAGATCCTGCACGACGTGTCCTTCGAGATCCCGGCCGGAAGCAAAGTCGCAGTCGTGGGACACAGCGGCTCCGGAAAATCCACTCTGGCGCGACTCCTGTTCCGCTTCTACGACGTGAACGCGGGGCGCATCACCATCAACGGCGCCGATATCCGCGACACGAAGCAGGCGTCGTTGCGCGCGGCGATCGGCATCGTGCCCCAGGACACGGTGCTGTTCAACGACACGATTCTCTACAACATTCATTACGGGCGGCCGGGCGCCCCGCCCGAAGAGGTCATCGAGGCCGCGAAGGCCGCGCACATCCACGAATTCATCGAAAGCCTTCCCGACCGGTACGAATCCCGCGTCGGCGAACGAGGCTTGAAGCTCTCGGGAGGCGAGAAGCAGCGGGTCGCCATCGCTCGCGCGATCCTGAAAAACCCGAGCATCCTCATCTTCGACGAGGCCACCTCCGCGCTCGATTCGGAAACCGAGCAAGGCATCCAGGCCGAGCTCGACCGCATCGCGAAGGGGCGTACCGCCCTGGTAATTGCTCACCGCCTTTCCACGGTCATGGACGCAGACCAGATTATCGTGCTGGATCAAGGCCGTATCGTTGAACGCGGCACGCACAAGGAATTGCTGGAGCACGACGGCGCTTACGCCCAGATGTGGTCGTTGCAGCTGCAGGAGGAGGCCGGGCAGGCGGTGGCGGCTTGAGGAATTGCGCGCCGGCGGCCAGGCCAATGGCATGGCGGACGCTTTCGCGAGGCCGCGTGAAGAATTTCCTGTATCTCGTTATTTTTGTTGCAAATTAAAGGTACCGGGGCTACACTGATCGGCTCAACAAGAAACTGGGGGGAAGGGTGCGGATCATCGCGATTTCGCTGCTTGCACTGGCGGTCGTTTCGACGCCTGCGTTCACGCGCGAACTGCGCCAGCCGGCGCTGAAATCGCAGGCCGCCCTGGTCGTCGACCAGCAATCCGGCGAAATTCTCCTCGGCAAGAACATGGAATCGACGCTGCCGATCGCCTCCCTCACCAAGCTGATGACCGCGATCGTCACGCTGGACGCTGAGCTCGACCCCGACGAGGCGGTGACGATCACCAAGGCGGATGTCGACAGGCTGCGCGGCTCGCACTCCCGCCTGCAGGTCGGCACCACGCTCACGCGCGACGACCTGCTGCACCTCGCCCTGATGGCTTCGGAAAACCGCGCCGCCTCCGCGATCGCAAGCTCCTACCCGGGCGGGAAGGACGCGTGCGTGCTCGCGATGAACCTCAAATCCCAGTTGCTCGGGATGTCAGGCACGCGCTTCGAGGACGGCACGGGCCTTTCCGGCCGCAACGTGTCGACCGCGCAGGACCTGGCGAAGCTGGTGCAAGCCGCGCACGCCTACCCCAAGATCCGGGACTATACGACTTCGACTTCGTACCAGGTCAAGATCGGGCGCCGCATGATGCGCTTCGGCAACACCAACAATCTGACCCGCAGCTCCCGCTGGGATATCGGCCTGTCGAAGACCGGATACATCGCCGAAGCCGGACGGTGTCTGGTGATGCAGGTGACGCTGACCGGGCGTTCGATTATCATCGTGCTGCTCGACTCCTGGGGCAAATACACTCGTGTCGGTGACGCGACCCGCATACGTCAATGGCTGGAATTCGCTTCCGGCCGCTCCCACGCGCCCCCGACCTCCGCGGGCTTGCCGCTGCAGGGCGACTTCGCATCGATCTACGCGCGTAACGACCGGCCGGGCTAGACCCCGGACTCCGGCATGAAGCCGGAACCCTCCGCGCTGCCTTCGGCGCCCGGGGTGGTCCGCTTCTACAGTTTCCTTCCCCGCGGGGAGAGGCTCGTTGAGGATGTCCTCGCCGGCCTCGCGCTTCCGCGGAAGAGCATTCCCGCGAAGTATTTCTACGACGAGCAGGGCTGCCGCCTGTTCGAAGCGATCTGCGAGCTGCCCGAGTATTACCTGACGCGCACCGAGACGGCGATCCTCCGGGGCAACATTGCGGAAATCGCGCAATTCGTCGGGCCCGAGGCGCAGCTGATCGAATTCGGCAGCGGCGTTCAAGCCAAGACGCGCATTCTGATCCAGGCGCTGCAGACGCAGCTGTACGTTCCGATCGACATCGCGATCGATACGCTGCGCGCTTCGTCGAACGAGCTTGCGAGAC
Source organism: Burkholderiales bacterium (assembly GCA_035489775.1). Classification (GTDB taxonomy): domain Bacteria; phylum Pseudomonadota; class Gammaproteobacteria; order Burkholderiales; family SG8-39; genus VBDM01. The sequence continues at coordinate 5,596 of DATHJM010000120.1, read as the reverse complement.
GCTTTCCCTTCCTCAATATTGTCGGCATCTGCGCCGACCATACGCAGCCCCTCGTGCTGCCCGAGTTCGCAGGAGTGCCGATCCGCAGGAAGGTGATTTTCTTTCCGGGGTCCACCATCGGCAATTTCACCCCTGCCGAGGCGCTGGTTTTTCTGAAGCAGGCGCGCAAGATGGCGGGACCGGGCGGAGTCCTGGTGATCGGCGTGGACCTCAAGAAAGACAAGGCCACTCTGGATGCGGCATACGCCGACTCAAGGGGCGTCACGGCGCAGTTCAACCTCAACCTGTTGCAGCGGATCAACCGCGAGCTCGCGGCGGATTTCCAGCTGAAGCGCTTCCGCCACAAGGCCTTCTACGAACCGATCATGGGCCGCATCGAGATGCACCTGGAAAGCCTTTACTCGCAGTTCGTGCACGTCGCCGGCCAGCGGTTCGATTTCGCGCCAGGCGAAACCATCAATACCGAAATCTCCTGCAAGTACTCGATTGCCGAGTTCCAGGAACTGGGCAAGCGGGCGGGGTTCACGCCGGAAAGAGTGTGGACCGATCCGGAGCAGCTGTTCAGCGTGCACGGGATGGTCGCCGCCTAGGGAGTTTGTCGAAGGTCCGAGTCCCGCAGCACGCGCGCCAGCCGGTTCTTCTCGCGCGCATGCAAGAACCCGTACTCGACCAGCTCTCCCAGGTCGAAGCGGAACCGCTTGGCGGCCGATATTTTTCTGGCGAGCAGCGCCAGCTCGCTCTGGCTGACCGGCTGCACGCGGGGCAGCGCGAGAAAGATGTTGTTGACGTCGCCGGGAACATCCAGGATGAACAACTCGTCGAACGCCTCCTGGTAGGTGCGCGCCATCGAGTCGTAGAGCGGGTTGGAAGCCGGGCGCCAGACGTTGCTGACCACGACGCCGTTCGGCTTGAGCGCCCGGCGCGTGAATTGCAGGAATTCCTGCGTCGTCAGCTGCTTCGGGACGTCGCGGGCGCCGAATGCGTCGAGAAAGATGATGTCGTAGTCGGCTTGCCGGGCTTTCTCGATGAATTCCCGCCCGTCGCCGACGCGGGCATGCATTCGCTCGTCCTCGACAAAGCCGAAGAACTTCTTCGCAACGCTCACGACGTCGGGATCGATCTCCGCCGCGTCGATCGTTGCGGCCGGGTAATGCCTGCGCAGGAACATCGGCAAGCTTCCCCCGCCCAGACCGACGACCAGAATGCGGCGCGGTTCTTCGCACAGAGCCAGTCCGGCTAGCGCGACCCGCGCATAGGGCAGCTCCAGATGGTCCGGATCTCCCGGTTTCACGACGCTTTGCCGCCCTCCGCCTCTTTCGAAGAGCAGGGTACGCAGGCCCTTTTGGTCCTCGGTGACGATGATGGTGTTGTAAGACGAGGTCTTTTCGTAAATGACCGTTTGGGCCGAACAGGCGAGTACGGCAAGCGCCGCGAGAGCGGACAATCCCGCATTGAGGCAGAGACGGCCCGATACGATCTTCATGGCGCCGCTCGGATCAATGCTGCGACCGGTCGACGACGATGCGTTTGTACAAATCCAGCCATTTTTCGTAGTCGTCGATGGCTTCCTGCGCATTCACGATCTTGACTGCCTGGCGCTCGCGCACCAGGCGCCGCACCGGGGTGTCGTAGTTCTTGTTCGCAGGCACGCGGTGCACTTCGGTGTAGAAGCGCTGGCCGTCGGTCAGCATGTAGTCGTAGAAGAGCGCCGCGGCGGCGGGATGGGGTGCGCGGCGAGAGACCGCGACTGCGGACGGCAGCACGACGGCCGGCGGCAGGATGAACCAGTCGACCGGCGCGGACTTGGCCTTCATGCGCTCGGCGTCGTGGCTGTAGATCCCCAGCATCAGGGGAATTTCTCCCGCGGCGACCAGTACGGCGCTGTGATTGTGGCCGGTGCGCACCGCCAAGCCGTTTTCGGCCATGCGCCGGAACAGCTCGAGACCGGGTTTCTCTCCGAGCGAATCGACCAGGGCGGCGAACCATTCCACGTTCGTGGATTCCACGCCGATGCGCTTTTTCCATTTCGGATCGAGCAAATCCTGCCAGGACTTCGGCACGTCCGCGGGTTTTACCAAGTGGGTGTTGTAGGCGTACACCAGAAGATTGAGCCGGTCGGGCGCCCATTCGCCGTGCGAGGGCATGACCTCGGGCAGCAATTCCTGCTCGATGTAGGGCGAGTTCATTTTCTGCAGCAGCTTTTCCCGCGCGAGCGCCTCGATCTGCGGGGCGTTGGTCTCGATCACGTCGAACTCGAAGCGACCCCCGCGCGTCTCGCTGAGCACGCGCTGCAGGATGTGCGCCTGGCTGCCGCGCCAGAACTTCACGGCAACCCCGTAGCGGCGCTTGAAGTCCGCGACGAGCTTGAGCTGGTCGTCCTGCGTGAGGGACGAGTACAGCATCAGCTCGCTTTCCTTCCTGGCGGCGGCGATCAGACGCTCGCCGCGATCGGGGCCCGAATAGGAAGCGACGGCGGAGACGCCCGGCGTGGGCTCGACCGCGAGGCTCGCGCCCGCGGCGGCAAGGACGAAGAGAAGCAGAAAACCGCGCATGCGGCCGCTAGAGATTGAGCAGCCGCGCTGCGTTCTCGCCGAGAATCTTGTCCTTCTGCCGCTCGGTGAGGTCCCCGCGTGCGCGGATGTTCGCGACGGTGTGCGGAAACTCCGAGTCGAAGTGCGGATAGTCGCTTGCCATGAGAATGCGGTCCTCGCCCAGCTCGGCGATCGGCCGCTTGAGGTCCGGCTCGTCGGCCTCGCAGGTCACGTAGCAGTTGCGGCGGATGTATTCGGAAGGCGCCATGCGCAGCATCCCCGAGATCTGCGGGAAATCCTTGGCCCACTCCCAGTCGTCGTCCATGCGGTGCATCCAATAAAGGATCCACTCGGCGCTGCACTCGAAGAACACGACCTTGAGCCCGGGGAATTTCTCGAAGACGCCTCCCAGCACCAGCGCCACCAGGGCCGCGCTGCAGTTGGTCGGGCGCCCGAGCACGTGCGTCTTGTAGAAATTGTCGAACCTGTCGACCAGCTCGCCATTGCTGTTGGGATGGCATAGCAGCGGAACGCCGAGCTCCTCGGCCGCCTGGTAGTAAGGGTAGAAGCTCGGGTCGTCCAGGTTGCGCGTTCCGCAATAAGGGACGAGGTGCGAAGTCCTGAAGCCGAGCTCCTTCACGCAGCGGCGCAACTCGCCCGCCATGGCTTCGGGACAGCCCGCAGGCGCCATCGCGACCGGCAGAAACACACCCTCGTGGCCCTTTACCAGTTTCGCGACCCAGTCGTTGAACAAGCGCGCGCACTCGCGTCCCAACCCGCCGATGTTCGAGGTCGCGACGGTGATCTGCGTCGGGAATATGACCTGCTTGTCGATGCCCTCCTTGCCGATGTCCTCGCGACGGCGCGCCATGTCGTAGCCGCCCGCCTGCCGCGCCGCGACCTCGCCCCCGCGCCAATTGGTCTTCGGGTCGTAAATGTAGGGATGCCGGTGCGCGGCGTGACCTTGCGGGCTGATGGGGTCGAGCGAATGCAGAAATTTCGTGTTGTGCGTGCGCCCGTCGTTCAACTTGACCGGTCTGAAGCGCTCATAGGAGCCCTCGAGCCTGTAGACCTCATCCATGAAATAGCCTTCGCGCAGATGCGAATCGAAGTCGATGATCATGCTTTTCTCCTGTGTTCCGGTACGCGGAACGGGGGTTTCCGGCCGTTCTTCAATGCTGCAAGTGTCGCGGCGAACCGTCAAGAGAGCGGAAAGCCGCCCGCCGGCGAGACCGCCGATGTCAGACGCGATGCCCGATCGCGCGGGAAATCTTCTCGGCGGTTTCCCTGACCAGGCCCGACCAGGGGCTCTTCATGCGCTCGGCGGGAGCCGAGACGGACAACCCCGCGACCATCAGTCCGGTGTCGTCGTGCACGCCCACGCCGATGCAGCGCACGCCGAGTTCGGCCTCTTCGTTGTCCACGGCGTAGCCGTTGCGGCGGATGCGCTCGAGCTCCTTTTCCAGGGCGCCGACGCTGGTGAGAGTGTTGCGGGTGAATTGCGGCAGGTGGGTCCTCTGGGCGTAATCCCGCAGCCCGTCTGCGCCGTCCTCGAGGAGAAACAACTTCCCGACCGCGGTGATGTGCAAAGGCGCCCGGGCACCGACGATATTCACCACGCGCATCAGCGAGCGTCCGCTCGAGGTGCGCTCGACGTACACGATCTCATCGTCGCGGCGCACCGAAAGGTTGACCGCTTCGCCCGTCTGGGTGTGAAGCTCGCGCATGTAGGGCAGCGCGTGCTCGCGCACGCTGATGCGCGCCTTGACGAGGTTGCCGAGCTCGAGCAGCCGGATGCCGAGGCGATAGCTGCCCGGGTCGACGCGCTCGACCACGCGGTCGTTCACCAGCGCTCCGAGGATGCGGTGCGTGGTCGAGGGGTGCAGGCCGCTGGCCTGCGCGAGGCCTTTCAGACCCACCGGTTGCGCGCTGTGGGCGAGCACCTCGAGCAGCTTCATCATTCGCTCGATCACCTGGATGGAGTTCTTGGATTCGGCGTTGGCCATCGGGTTGCGGCGCGATATCGAATGACGCAATTCTATATCACGATATGGAACGCGCGCTTCCAGGGCGCGGATTCCCGCGTGCTATGATTTCGGCGCCATCCTGTAAATCCGTTTCCCTGAATTTTCATGCGCGTCGGCCTGTTCGTGACCTGCCTCGTGGATCTCATGCGGCCGTCTATCGGGTTTGCTGCGCTAAAGCTGCTTGAGAACGCCGGATACGAGGTGACGGTGCCGGCGATGCAGACCTGCTGCGGGCAGCCCGGCTGGAACTCCGGCGACAGGGAAGCGACCCGCTCGCTCGCCGAGAGGGTGATCGCGCAGTTCGAGGAGTGCCGCTACGTGGTCGTGCCTTCGGGTTCGTGCGCCGGAATGATCCGCGCGCATTTCCCCGAAGTCTTCGCAAACGAGCCCGCCATGCTCGCGAAGGCCCGGGAGCTGGGAGAGCGCACCTACGAGCTCACCGAATTTCTGACCAAGATGGCGAAGCGCGCGCCCGCTCCGGCGAGCTACAACGGCACCGTGACCTATCACGATTCGTGCTCGGGCTTGAGAGAGATAGGCGTCAAGGCACAGCCGCGGCAGCTCCTCGCGAAAGTGGCGGGACTCAAGCTCGTCGAGATGGAAGAGTGCGAAACCTGCTGCGGCTTCGGCGGCACCTTTTCCATCAAGTACGGCGAGATCTCCTCGGCGATGGCTGAGAAGAAATGCGCGAACATCGAGGCGAGCGGCGCGCAGGCGGTCGTGCTCGGCGACCTGGGCTGCATGCTGAACATCGAGGGGCGGCTTCGCCGGCGCGGCGACGCGGGCACGCAGGTGCTGCACGTCGCCGAAGTGCTCGCCGGAACGACCGGGGGCTAGCGCCTGTGCAGATCCAGTCGATGCATTTCAAGGCGCGCTCGGGCGCGGCGCTCGCCGACGCGACCTTGCAGGCGAACCTGCGCAAATTCCAGTCCACGGGGTTTACGGCGCTTCGCGCCAGGGCGGTCGCCGAGTTCGGGCCCGAGCTCTTCGAAACCCTGAGGGGAGAGGGCGCGGCGATCCGCGACCGTTCGCTCGAGA
>DATHJM010000119.1:0-3182 GCA_035489775.1 Burkholderiales bacterium | reverse complement strand
GAATTCCAGGGGATTTGTGAGCATGCGGCAGCCAGCACGCTCATCGCCGCTGCTGCGACCAGCCTACTTAGCTTCTCCGTCAATGGCTTAGCCTTTCGTCCGCAAAAGCCGCGATGGTACCATCGATCGGGGATCGCGAGTCCGAAATAACGCACGACGGCGCGAATGGTGTCAGCTTGCGACGATTCTTTTGTGACCTGGCGCGATCAGAATTGGTTCTTCCACTGCCGCAGGGCGGCGAATACTCCGGCCGGATCGCTCACGCGCCTGCCCAGATACTTGTTCGCGGATTCGATGACCGCGGGCCGCGTCACGCGCAGGAACGGGTTGGTGGCTTTTTCGCGTCCTATCGTGGAGGGAAGCGTCGGCAGGTTTTCGCGCCTTGCCCGAGTGTCGCTCACCTCGCGCTCGAGCAGCGCGGAATTATCCGGCTCGACGGCCTTGGCGAAGCCGATGTTCGCCAGGGTGTACTCGTGCCCGCAATAGACCAGCGTGTCGTCGGGCAGCGCCGCGAGCTTCCCGAGCGACGCGTAGAGCTGCTGCGGCGTGCCTTCGAATACGCGCCCGCACCCGCAGGCGAACAGCGTATCGCCACAGAACAGCATGTTTGAACCATAATAGGCGATGTGCGCGCGCGTGTGCCCGGGAATGTCCAGCACTTCGAACGCAAGGCCCAGTTCCGGGAGCGTGGCCTTGTCGCCGCCGCCGACCGGGTGGGTGAGCGTCGTGATCGGCTCGCCGCGCGGCCCGTACACGGGGACAGGATGTCTCTGGCGAAGCTCCGCGATTCCTCCGACGTGATCCTGATGGTGATGGGTCGCGAGAATCGCCACCAGTTGGAGCTTTTCGGCCGCGAGATAGTCGAACACCGGCTGGGACTCGCCCGGGTCGACTACCGCCGCGCAGCGCGCGTTGCGCAGCGTCCAGACGTAGTTGTCCTTGAACGCCCGCAGGGGGATGACTTGAAATTCGTTCTCGGGCATCTTCGTCCGGCATGTTAGCCGATTGGTTCGAGACTCCCAAGGGCGGCTATGTGCTCGCATGGGAGCGCGGGCAGTTCGATGCGGCGGTCGAGGACGTGTTCGGCTACAACGCGGTGCAGCTCGGACTTCCGGGCCTGGACTTCCTGCGCGAGTCGCGTATCCCGCTCAAAGTCTGCGACGGGCTCGAGCCGGGCTGCGGCCTGCGCTCCCAGCCGGTGCAATTGCCGCTCGCCCCGCAAAGCATCGACCTGCTGGCCTTGCCGCACGTGCTGGAATTCAGCGCTCAACCTCACGCGATCCTGCGCGAGGCCGAGCGCGTCCTGATGCCCGAGGGCAGCATCGTCATTTCCGGATTCAATCCCCTGTCGCTGTGGGGCGCGGCGCGAGCGCTGGGCTGGGAGCGGAGGCAGGTTCCCTGGTGCGGGAAGTTCATCGGTTTGCTGCGGCTCAAGGATTGGCTCGCGCTGCTCGGCTTCGAGCTCACCGGCGGCCGCTTCGGTTGCTACGCCCCGCCGTTCTCGCAGCGGCGGTGGCTCGAGCGCTTCGGCTTCATGGAGAAGGCGGGCGACCGCTGGTGGCCGATCTGCGGCGGTGTCTACGTCGTTCGCGCGATCAAGCGCAACGTGGGAATGCGGCTGGTCCTGCCGGAATGGCGCGACAAGCTCGCCGCCAAAAAAGCCCTGGCACCGGTGACGCAGAGGCAAAACGGACTGCATGTCGAAAAACGCGAGCAGCGCTGAGCTGGTGCGCATCTACACCGACGGGGCCTGCAAGGGCAACCCCGGGCCGGGGGGCTGGGGCGCGATCCTGGAAATGGACGGCGAGGAAAGGGAGCTGTTCGGTGGCGAGCCGCAGACGACCAACAACCGCATGGAGCTCACCGCGGTCATCCGCGCGCTGGAGCTGCTCAAGCGCCCGCGCCACATCGAGGTCTACACCGATTCGCAGTACGTGCAGAAGGGCATCAGCGAATGGCTGCCCGACTGGAAGCGCCGTGGCTGGCGTACCGCCGACAAGAAGCCCGTGAAGAACCTGGACTTGTGGCAGGAGCTCGATCGCCTCGCCGGGACGCACCGCATCGCCTGGCACTGGGTCAAGGGCCACGCCGGGCATCCGGAAAACGAGCGCGCGGATGAGCTTGCGAATCGCGGGGTGGAAGAATTGCCGCCCTGAGTCCTACCTCGAACTCAACCGCTCCACCGACCATCCTCCGCCGAGCGCTTTCATCAAATCCACGGTCGCCGAAAGCAAGGACTGCCGGTTGCGCAGCGCGGCGAGTTCGCTGATGTTGGCCGTGCGTTGCGTGTCGAGCACTTCCAGAAACGGAGAATAACCTGCTTCATAGCGCATGCGCGACAGGCGCAGCGCCCTGCGCGCGGCGTCGACGCTGGCCCGGTAGTCCTCCTCCGACGAGGAGGTGAGGCGCACGGTGGCGAGCGCATCGGCGACCTCGCGAAATCCGGTTTCGATCGCTTTCTGGTAGCCGGCCACGGCCTGGTGCTGGCGCGCGGTCGCGGCGTCGGTGAGCGCCCGGTAGCGTCCTGCATCGAATATCGGCAGGTTCAGGCCGAAGCCGACCGACCAGATCCCGGAGTCCCGGTTGTTGAGAAGGGTCGAGAGCGTCGTGCTTTCTCCGCCGGCGAATCCGGTCAGGGAGATGGTCGGAAACATCGCCGCCTTGGCGACGCCGATCTGCGCGTTTGCCGAGACGAGCTGTTGTTCGGCCTGCTGGATGTCCGGGCGGCGCTCGAGCAGCGCGGAAGGCAGTCCGGACGGGGGAAGGGGAGGGGTCGGCAGCGTTCGCACGTCTCCGCTCGCTACAATGAGGTCGAGCCGGCCGGTGAGAGCGGCGAGCTGGTGCTCGATGAGGGCGCGCTGCCGCTCGAGGTCCTTCAACTGGGTCGCGATGTCCGCCCGCGCGCCCTCCGCCTGGGCAACTTCCAGCTCCGAGGCGACGCCGCCGCGCGCGCGAGCGCGCACATAGGCGAGCGCTTCTTCGCGGGTGGCCATTGTTTCGCGGGTGACGACGATCTGCGCGTCGAGTGATCGCAGCGCGAAATACGCCTGTGCGGTGAGGCCCTGGAGCGTGAGGGCGACGACGTCCCTGGCATAGCGCGTCGCGAGCGCCTGCGCGCGTACCGATTCGACGCTGCGGCGCAGACGACCCCAGAAATCCAGCTCGAACGAGGTCGAGAGCGC
>DATHJM010000118.1:0-2607 GCA_035489775.1 Burkholderiales bacterium | reverse complement strand
CGGGATCTCGTTCAATTGATGCCCGGCTGAAACGCAGCGACCATGGATTCGGCGCTCGAGAAGCTTTCCGTGACGGTTCGCGAGGCGGGCCGCTCGAATCGCGCGTTGCGCCTGCGCGGCGGCGGCACCAAGGATTTCTACGGCCAGGCGCCGGAAGGCGAGGTGCTCGACACGCGCGGCTATTCCGGCATCGTCGCTTACGAGCCCTCGGAGCTCGTGATCACCGCGCGCTGCGGCGCGAACCTCGGCGAAATCGAGACTGCAATGAGCGAACGCCGCCAGATGCTCGCTTTCGAGCCGCCGCATTTTGCCCGGTCTGGTTCAGGTGCGACGCTGGGCGGGATGGTAGCAGCGGGGCTTTCGGGGCCGCGACGCCAGGCGGCGGGCGCGCTGCGCGATTTCGTGCTCGGCGTGAAAATCATGGACGGGCGCGGCGAAGTGCTCGCCTTCGGCGGCCAGGTGATGAAGAACGTCGCGGGCTACGACGTGTCGCGCCTGATGGCGGGGTCGCTCGACACGCTCGGCATCATCCTGGAAGTTTCGCTCAAGGCCCAGCCGCTTCCCCTGGCCGAAGCGACGCTCAAGCTCGAGCTGCCCGAAGACAAGGCGATCGAAGCGCTCAACAAATGGGGGGGAAAGCCGCTTCCGGTGAGCGCGAGCGCCTGGACCGGAGGCGAGCTTTGCGTGCGCCTCTCGGGCGCGGCCGCCGCGGTAGCCTCCGCGCGGGAAAAAATCGGCGGCGAGCGCGTGGACGACGAGCGAGCGCGGCGCTTCTGGGACGGCATCCGGGAGCAATCCGATCCGTTTTTCAGGAACACGATGGAAATTGCGGCGCCGCTGTGGCGCATCTCGGTCCCGTCGACGACGCCGCCGCTCAAGCTTCCGGGGGAGCCTCTCCTCGAGTGGGGCGGGGCGCTGCGCTGGCATTGCTCGCAGGCCGACGCGCGCACCGTGCGCGAAGCGGCGAAGCGCGCGGGCGGACACGCCACGCTGTTTCGCGGCGGCGACAAGTCTGTCGGCGTTTTTCAGCCGCCCGCTCCGGCGCTCATGAAGATCCACAAGGCGCTCAAGCGCGAGTTCGATCCGCAAGGCATCTTCAACCGCGGCCGCATGTATCCGGAGCTATGACGGAAATTCGCTGATGCAGACCGCTCTGGCCGATTTCATCCGCGACACGCCCGAAGGGCGCGAAGCCGACGCCATCCTGCGCAAGTGCGTGCACTGCGGCTTCTGCACCGCGACCTGTCCGACCTATCTGCTTCTCGGCGACGAGAACGACGGCCCGCGCGGTCGCATTTACCTCATGAAGCAGGCGCTCGAGGGGCAGGAGATCACCGACAAGACGCGCCTGCATCTCGACCGTTGCCTCACCTGCCGCGCCTGCGAGACGACCTGCCCGTCGGGCGTGCAGTACGGACGCCTGCTCGACATCGGGCGCAAGCTGGTCGATGAAAAAACGGCGCGGCCCGCGTGGGAACGCGTCAAGCGCCGTGCGCTCGCGGCGGTCCTGCCGCGCCGTTCCCTGTTTGCGCCGCTCCTTGCCCTCGGCAGGCTCGCGCGGCCGTTTCTTCCGGCCCGGCTCGCGGAAAAAGTGCCCGCCTCGAGGCCTGCGCCAGGGCCCTGGCCCGCGCCGCGGCACGCGCGCAAGATGCTCGCACTGGCAGGCTGCGTGCAGCCGGCTCTGTCGCCCGACATCAACGCGGCGGCAGCGCGCGTGCTCGACCGCGTCGGCATTTCGCTCGTCGAAGCGAAAGGCGCCGGTTGCTGCGGCGGCCTGCGCTACCACCTGAACTATCAAGAGGACGGCCTGGACGACATGCGTGCGCTTATCGATTCCTGGTGGCCGCATGTCGAGAACGGCGTGGATGCGATCGTCATGACGGCGAGCGGTTGCGGCGTGACGGTGAAGGAATACGCGCACCTGCTTCGGAACGATCCGGAGTACGCCGCCAAGGCGGAGAAAATCAGCGCGATGACGCGCGACATCGGCGAAGTGATCGATGCGGAGACCGCGCGCCTCGAGCCGATTCTCACCAAGAAGGAGCGCGTTCGCGTGGCCTTCCATCCGCCCTGCACCCTGCAGCACGGGCAGAACATAAAAGGCCTGACCGAGCGCGTGCTGGTGCGCTCGGGCTTCGAGCTTGCGCCGGTCCCCGATTCGCACCTGTGCTGCGGTTCCGCCGGCACCTATTCGATCCTGCAGCCCGAGCTGTCCGGGCAACTGAAACGGAACAAGCTTTCGGCCCTCGCCTCCGGCGCACCCGAGGAGATCCTCACCGCCAACATCGGCTGCCTCGCGCACCTGCAGAGCGGCACCGCGCTGCCGGTGAGGCACTGGATCGTGGCGCTGGAAGAACGCTTGAGTTAGAACCTCGGCATCGGGAACATCGAATGGCGCGGCTGATAGACAACATCCCCGAGCGTCCGCCCAACCGAGACATCCGGCAGCTTTCGCGGGTGCTGCGGTTTCTCTGGCCATACCGCGCGCGCATGGCGGTCGCGGGCGTCGCCTTGGTGGTGGCAGCGGGCTGCGTGCTCGTTCTGGGTCAGGGCCTGAAACGGGTGATCGACGCCGGCTTCTCGGGGAACGACGCCGCGTCCCTGGAT
>DATHJM010000117.1:0-3141 GCA_035489775.1 Burkholderiales bacterium | reverse complement strand
AAGGTCTCGGGAACGCTCAAGTCCGGAAACGTAGCCGCGCCGATCTCCAGGGGCAATTTGCGCGGGGATCAAATCACCTTCATGGCTGCGGGCGCCGAATATCGCGGCCGGGTTAACGGAGGCACGATCGAGGGGATGGTCAAATCAGGCGGCAAATCGACGATCTGGAAAGCCACGCACTGAGGCGCCGGCCGGGAACGCCGCGCGCTCGAGACCGGCGTCGCCTGCGCTCCTAATCGATCTTCGCGCCGACGGCCTTTACGACCGCGCCGTATTTGGCGTACTCCGCGCGGATGAGCGCGGCGAATTCTTCGGGTGTGGAAATGAAAGGCTCGAGCCCGCCGACGCTGCGCACCTTTTCGCGCATGTCGGCGCTGGAGAGCAGCCGGTTGATTTCCCCGTGCAGCCTCGAGAGCACCGGCGCCGGTACTCCCGCGGTCGTGAAAATTCCGATCCAGGCGGTAACTTCGAGGCCCGGAAAGAACTCGCTCAAGGTAGGAAGCTCCGGGAACGTCGCGGAGCGCTTTTCCCCGGCGACGGCGAGGCCGCGCAGCTTTCCCGCCTTGATGTGTCCCGTCACGGAATTCCCGCCGAACATGACCGGTACCTCTCCCGCGAGCAGGGCGATGGTAGCGGGGCCGCCGCCCTTGTACGGCACGTGAACGAGCTCGATGCCGGCGCGTGCTTTGAGCATTTCCATGGTGAGATGATGCTGGCTGCCGTTGCCGATCGAGGCATAGGCGAGCGGCGGCCTGGCGCGGCGCGCGTACTCCAGGAATTCCTGCAGGTTTTTCACCGGCAATGCGGCGTTGGTTGCGAGAACCATCTGGGTCGTGACGAGCGTGGCGACGGGCGCGAGATCCTTGAGGGTGTCGACCGCCAGGTTCGCGTACAGGTGCGGGCTGATGACGATCTGGCTGTCCTGCCCGAGGAGCAGCGTGTATCCGTCGGGCGCGGCCCTTGCGGCGAGTTCGCTCGAGAGGTTGCCGTTGGAGCCCGGGCGATTCTCGACGACCACCGGCTGTCCGAGCGCCTCGCCAAGCCGGGGGGCGACCACGCGGGCAATCGTATCGGTGGCACCGCCCGGGGGATTGGGCACGAGCAGACGAACCGGCCGGCTCGGGTATTGCGCAAAGGCGGCCGTTGCGAACAGTGCGACAAGCAAGGCTGTCGCGGCACGGACTCGCGCTGCGTTCGGCACAGATTTCATCGTCTCGTCTTCACGGATCGAACCGGCACGGCTCGCCGGCGGGAAAAAATGACAGAAATGTAATGAGCCGGTCAGGTCGGCGTTCGGAAGGGGATTCTATATTGGATGCGAGCCCGGCGTGAATTCCTTTCGGATCCGCCGGGCGTTACCGCATCTCAACTTGAAGAGGAAAACGCCATGAGACCGTTCGTTTCCGCTGTCGCAGCATTGACCCTTTCCGCCGCGAGCTTTGCCGTCACCGCCAGCGTGACGGATGCCGACATGCTCGGCAACGCCGCGCAACCGTCGGCTGCGCAGCGCACCGTCGTAATCGATACCAAGACCCGATGGGTCACCGTCGAGCGCGGCGACGTCGTGAAGTTCGTCGCGAACGGCCAGGAATTCGCCTGGGCCTTCAATGGACTGGCATCCTCGTTCGACTTGAACCGGATCGCGCCGACCGGGACTCTGAATCGGGATCTCAAGGTCTACGTGTGGCCGAATGCGGACGACCTGGCCGACAAGTAACGGAAAGTTGTCGACATCCCCGCCCCACCACGCGGCCGACCTCTCGGCGGAGGTCTGCTGCGCCCGTTTTTCGCCGGGATATGACACAATCATGGCCACAATTCGAATCGCAGTGCAGACAGAGAGAGCGCGTGTCGGACCCTGCCGTTCAGATGGACCTGAGCCTTCAGGTCGGCAAGTACGACGTTCAAAGGGCGCTCGGCAAGGGCGCGACTGGGACGGTATACCTCGCCAGGGATACCTTCACCGGCAGTGAGGTCGCGCTCAAGACCATCGAGCCCGAGGTGTTTCGGGATCCCGAGTTCGGCGCCGTGTACCGCTCCCAGTTCCAGAACGAGGCCTCGCTCGCCGGAAAACTCCGGCATCCCCACATCGTGGCGATCCTCGACGCGGTAGTGCAGGAAGACTCGGGCTACATCGCGATGGAATACGTGAAGGGGGGCGATCTTTCCAGGCATGTCGCTGCGAACAAGCTTCTCCCGGTCGCCGATGTCCTGCAGATCGCGTTCAAGTGCTGCGGCGCGCTCGAATACGCCGCCAAGGAAGGCATCGTCCACAGCGACATCAAGCCTTCGAACCTCATGCTGGCCGAGGGCACCGAGGTGAAGATCTCGGATTTCGGCGCGGCCTACCTGCGCAAAAGTCAGGTAGTTCAGACCGCCGCGATGGGCTCGCCCTACTACATGTCGCCCGAGCAGATCGCGGGCAAGGAGCTCAACTTCCACAGCGACATGTACTCGCTGGGCGTGTCGCTCTATGAACTTCTCACCGGGAAAAAACCTTTCACGGGGGAGACCATCGAGGGGCTGGTACAGAAAATCCAGAACCAGGAACCGATTCCGCCGAGCGCCGCGCGCTCCGGATTGCCGAAGTCCGTGGACTCCGTCGTTCTGCGGGCGATGGCAAAGAAGCCCGGACATCGTTACCCGAGCTGGGCCGAGTTCGCCTCGGAGCTCTCCAAAGTCGTGCAGCAGACTCTTCCGCCCGGGGTCATTCCCGACAGCGAAAAATACGTCGCGCTGAGGAATGTCGAGATGCTCGCTGCTCTATCCGATACGGAATTCTGGGAGCTTGCGCGAGCCGGTGATTGGGCGCGCGTGCCGCCCAATCAGACGATCGTAAGCGAGAACGCTAAAGGAAAGAGCTTCTATTTCATCGGCAAGGGGCAGGCCAGGGTGACCCGTCAGGGGCGCCTGCTCAACATGATCAACGAGGGCGAGTGCTTCGGCGAGATGGCCTACATTCGCGGCGGCGAAGTGCCGCGGAACGCGACGGTGGATTCCGTGACGGAGCTTCTGCTCGCCAAATTCAGACCCGATGCATTCAGCAAGATGAGCCTCGGTGCGCAGCTCTATCTGACCCGCGCGCTGGCGCGCAACCTCGCCGACCGGCTCGAGCTCGCCAATACCCGGATCGGGCGTTGA
>DATHJM010000116.1:0-15488 GCA_035489775.1 Burkholderiales bacterium | reverse complement strand
AGGACATCAACCTCGTCGTTCCCAAGGGCAAGGTGGTGGCCATCATGGGCCTCTCCGGTTGCGGAAAGACGACCCTGCTCCGAGTGATCGGCGGGGCGCTGTTCCCCGACCAGGGCGAAGTTCGCGTCGCCGGCCGCATCGTGAACAAGCTCGGCGATGCCGAGCTTTTTGCGCTGCGACGCAGGATGGGCATGCTGTTCCAGTTCGGAGCCCTGTTTACCGACATGTCCTCGTTCGACAACGTCGCGTTCCAGATGCGCGAGCACACGGAGCTGCCTGAATCGCTGATTCGCGACCTCGCGCTCATGAAGCTGCAGGCCGTGGGCCTGCGCGGCGCTGCCGATCTCATGCCTTCGGAGCTCTCGGGCGGCATGGCGCGGCGCGTGGCGCTGGCGCGCTCGATCGCGCTCGACCCGATGCTGATGATGTACGACGAGCCTTTCACGGGGCTCGACCCGATTTCCCTCGGGGTCATCGGCCAGCTGATCCGGCGGCTCAACGACTCTCTCGGCGCAACCTCGATCGTGGTGACCCACGACGTGGCGGAAGCGCTCGAACTGGTCGATTACGTCTATTACATGTCCGCCGGAAAGGTCGAATTTCACGGCACGCCTGACGAAGTACGCGCGGCCGGCCTTTCGTCGCTTCGCCAGTTTGTCTACGGCGAAACCGACGGGCCGGTGCCTTTCCATTATCCGGCGTCGGATTATCGGCAGGATCTGTTCGCGCAATGACGCAGCGCCTGGCTGAGCTCCTGCGCGCTCTCGGCGCGCGCATCGTAAACAACTGGATCTGGCGTCTCGGGTTCGCGTGCCGATTCCTGTGGTTTACGCTCAAGGAGTCGGGGGCGAGCTTTCGGCGCATCCATCTCACGATTCGTGAAATTTACTTCACCGGTGTGCTCTCGCTCATCATCATTCTCGTGTCGGGACTGTTCGTCGGGATGGTCCTGGGTCTGCAGGGTTACGACACGCTGGCGCGGTACGGCTCCGCCGAGGCGCTCGGGGTGCTCGTCAGCCTTTCTCTGGTTCGCGAGCTCGGTCCTGTCGTCGCGGGACTGCTCTTTGCCAGCCGCGCTGGAAGCGCGATCACCGCGGAGATCGGGCTGATGAAGGCGACCGAGCAGCTCGCTGCAATGGAGATGATGGCGGTGGACCCCATCGCCCGAGTGGTCGCGCCCCGTTTTTGGGCCGGGGTGATTTCCATGCCTCTGCTCGCGGCGCTGTTTTCCGCGATGGGGGTGTTCGGCGGCTACCTCGTCGGCGTCAGGCTGATCGGCGTCGATGAAGGCTCGTTCTGGTCGCAGATGCAGGCGGCGGTGGATTTTCGCGAAGACGTTTTGAACGGCGTGATCAAGAGCCTGGTTTTCGGCGTGGCGGTGACCTGGATCGCAGTCTACGAAGGCTACGACGCGCCGCCGACTGCCGAAGGCGTGTCGGGTGCGACCACACGCACGGTAGTCACTTCGTCGCTCGCGATCCTCGCGCTCGACTTCGTACTGACGGCACTGATGTTCAGAGGACACTAAGTCATGATGACGCGCAAAGAGTTGGACCTGTGGGTAGGGATCTTCGCAGTGATCGGCATCGGCGCGCTGCTGTTCCTGTCGCTGAAAGTGGCGAACCTCGCTTCTTTTTCGGCGGCGGATTCGTATCAGATCAACGCCAAGTTCGACAACATCGGCGGGCTGAAGGTCCGCGCCCCGGTGAAAAGCGCAGGCGTGGTCGTCGGCCGGGTCGGCGAGATCCGTTTCGACAACGAGAGTTTCGAGGCCGTCGTGGCGCTGAACATCGACGGCCGCTATCAATTTCCCAAGGACAGCTCCGCGAAGATCCTGACTTCGGGACTGCTCGGCGAGCAGTACATCGGCCTGTCGCCCGGTGGCGACTCGGTCAACCTGAAAGGCGGTGATACGTTGAAACTCACGCAATCTGCGGTGGTGCTCGAAAATCTCATCGGTCAGTTCCTGTACAATAAAGCCGCCGAAGGGGACGGCAAAAAGTAGGCAAGGATTGAAAGAGCGCATGGCAAAGGCCAAGAGGCTGTGCGCGGCGCTGCTCCTCGCCGGGACGCTGGCGGGCTGCGCCACTTCGGGAGGCAATCCGGCGGACCCTTTCGAGCCGTTCAACCGCGCGATGTTCAGTTTCAATGATACGGTGGACACCGCCGTGATCAAACCGGTGGCCAAGGGTTACCGCAGAGTCGTGCCGGGAATCCTGCGTACCGGGATTTCCAATTTCTTTTCCAACCTCGAGGACGTCTGGATTTCGGTGAACAATGTGCTTCAGGGCAAATTCCGGGAAGGGTTCGATGATTTCACGCGGGTCCTTTTCAATTCGACGTTCGGGGTCGCCGGCATTTTCGACTTCGCGTCCGACGTGGGATTGCAGAAGCACAATGAGGACTTCGGGCAAACATTGGGCTGGTGGGGCGTCGGCAGCGGCGCGTACCTGGTTCTGCCGATCCTGGGTCCCTCGACGATCCGCGATGGCTTCGGCCTGCTGCTCGATACCCAGGCCGACCTTGTTTTCCAGATCGACGGCGTTCCCGTTCACAACTCCCTCTACGCGACGCGCGCGATCGGCAAGCGCGCCAGCCTGCTCGATGCTTCGAGCGTTATCGAACAGGCGGCGCTCGACAAATATGCGTTCATTCGTGACGCCTGGCTGCAGCGCCGACTCGACCTCGTCTACGACGGCGATCCGCCGCGGCAGCCCGAGGAGCCCGATGA
The DNA here is from genome assembly GCA_035489775.1 of Burkholderiales bacterium. Lineage (GTDB taxonomy): Bacteria > Pseudomonadota > Gammaproteobacteria > Burkholderiales > SG8-39 > VBDM01. The sequence goes on along the minus strand of DATHJM010000116.1, from coordinate 12,757 downwards.
TGAACCCACCAAATAACCGGAATCCTGTCGCCATGAGAATATTTTTCTGCTCGCTCTTTGCATTGCTGATCCCCGTCGCGCAGGCGCAGCAGCCTGCGCCCGATGTCCTGGTGAAAACGATTACCGAGGAAGTCGTCACCATCCTCAAGAAGGACCAGGACATTCAGGCAGGCGACGCGAAAAAGGCCGCCGACCTGATCGAGACCAAGATCGTCCCGCATTTCAACTTCGTCCGCATGACCCGGATCGCCATGGCGCGCAACTGGCGGCTCGCTTCGCCGGAGCAGCAAAAGGAGCTCGTCGGCGAATTCAAGACCCTGCTGGTTCGGACCTATTCGACCGCGCTCTCCAATTATCGCGACCAGCAAATCGACTACAGACCCCTGCGCGCCAAGCCCGAGGATACCGAGGTCACGGTGAAATCCGACGTGAAGCCATCGGGCTCATCCCAGCCGATTTCCATCGACTACGAGATGGAAAAGACCCCCAACGGGTGGAAAGTCTACGACGTCAAAGTCGGCGGGGTGAGCCTGGTTACGACCTACCGCGACACCTTCGCGAGCGAAGTTCGCGAGCGCGGCGTGGACGGCCTGATCAAATCGCTCGCCGCGAAAAATCGCCAGCCCGAAGGCTCGAAAGCGGGCAAGACGTGATCCGTCGAGAGGGCGACTCGCTCATCCTCGAAGGCCCGGTGACCCTGGAAACCGTGCCGGGGCTGATCGGACCGGCGGAAGAACATCTGCGCCAGGGCGCGCGCGTAGTCGATTTCCGCAACGTGACCGAAGTCGATTCCGCCGCGGTAGCCCTTGCCCTGGAGTGGCTGCGTCAGGCCGCGGAAAGCAAGACCGGGCTGCGTCTCGCCAACTTACCCGCTGCGATGCAGAACCTCGCCAAGCTCTACGGAGTCTCCGAGCTGCTTCAGTCGGCTTCGAGCTGATCTTTCGCGCAGGCGACCGGCATGCCTGCCGCGATCGAAGTCCGCGACATCCACAAGCGCTTCGGCGCGCTGCAGGCGCTCTCGGGGATCGATCTCGAGATCCCGCAGGGAGAGTTCTTCGGGTTGCTCGGACCCAACGGAGCCGGCAAGACCACCCTCATCAGCGTTCTTGCAGGCCTCGCGCACGCCGACAGGGGTTCGGCCCGGGTGATGGGCCATGATGTGCGTGCCGACTACCGCGCCGCGCGCCGTTCCCTCGGGGTCGTCCCCCAGGAACTGGTATTCGATCCATTCTTCACCGTGCGCGAGACCTTACGCATCCAATCTGGCTATTTCGGGGTGCGCGACAACGGTGCCTGGATCGAAGAAGTGATGCGGCACCTCGACCTCGCTTCCAAGGCCGAGGTCAACATGCGCGCGCTCTCGGGCGGGATGAAGAGGCGGGTGCTCGTGGCTCAGGCCCTGGTGCACAAACCGCCCGTGATCGTGCTGGACGAACCGACCGCGGGCGTCGATGTCGAGCTTCGCAAGGCGCTGTGGCAGTTCATCCGAAGGCTCAACCGGGACGGCCATACCATCGTCCTCACGACGCACTACCTGGAGGAAGCCGAGGCGCTTTGCAGTCGCATCGCGATGCTGAAGCAGGGGCGCGTCGTCGCCCTCGACTCCACGTCCAACCTTCTGAAGCGGGTGCACCACCTGTTCCTTCGGCTGCGTTTGGACGGCGAGCTCCCCGGCGAACTCAGTCCCCTCGAGCACGGCAGCACCGCGGAAGCCCACGTACTGCGGTTGAAGGGCTACGAGGACGTCGAGCAGACGCTCGCTTGCATTCGGAGGGCGGGCCGCCGCATCGAGGAAATGGAGCTGATGCAGCCCGATCTCGAAGACGTGTTCATCGACGTGATGCAGCGATCGTGAGCGGGTTCCCGACGTTGCTCTACAAGGAAGTCCTGCGGTTCTGGAAGGTGAGCACCCAGACGATCGGCGCGCCGGTGCTCACCGCGGTCCTTTTCCTGTTCATCTTCAGCCACGTCATGGAAGGCCGGACGCGGATGTACGACGCCGTTCCGTACGCAGCGTTCCTGGTTCCGGGCCTGGTGATGATGTCGGTGCTGCAGAATGCCTTTGCCAACAGCTCATCATCGCTCGTCCAGTCCAAGATGACGGGCAATATCATCTTCGTGCTGCTGCCGCCGCTTGCCTACTGGGAGTTCTTCGCCGCCTATGTACTGGCCGCGGTCGTGCGGGGGATGGTCGTAGGCTCGGCGGTGCTGCTGGTGACGCTGCCTTTCGTCGAGATCGAATTTCGCTACCCGCTGTGGATCGTCGCGTTCGCTTTCTGCGGAAGTGCGGTGCTCGGCTCGCTCGGGATGGTCGCCGGAATCTGGGCCGAGAAAATCGACCAGGTCGCCGCTTTTCAGAACTTCTTCGTCATGCCGCTCACCTTTCTTTCGGGAGTGTTCTACTCGATCCATTCGCTTCCCGCTTTCTGGCAGGGGCTCTCGCATTTCAACCCGTTTTTCTACATGATTGACGGATTCCGTTACGGCTTCTTCGGAGTCTCGGACGTTCATCCGCTTCGGAGTCTGGCCGTCGTGGCGGTTTTTCTGGGTGTGGTTTCCGGAATGACGCTTGCGATCTTGAAGAGCGGTTACAGATTGAGGCATTAGCATGGTGACGCCGGAGCAGGTTCAAAGCTACATCGAGAAAGGGCTGCACTGCAGCGAGGTGCGCGTCGTGGGCGATGGCGAGCATTTCGAGGCACTTGTCGTGAGCGAAGCGTTCCGCGGCAAGAGCCGGGTCCAGCGGCATCAGCTCGTTTATGCGGCGCTCGGGGAGCGCATGCGCGGGGAGATCCATGCGCTGTCGATGCGCACCCTCACCCCCGAAGAAGCGGCGAATGGATAAGCTCATCATCCAGGGAGGCGTGCCTCTCTCGGGCGAGATCCGCGTGTCGGGTGCGAAAAATGCGGCGCTCCCGCTCATGTGTGCGGCGCTGCTCACCGACGAGCAGCTCACGCTCTCCAACGTTCCGCACCTGAGGGACGTGAGCACCATGCTTCGGCTGCTCGCACAGATGGGCGTGGAAGTCTCCCTCGACGACCGCTTGGGCCTGTCTCTGAGGGCGGAGCGTCTGTCCGAGCCGCTCGCCCCCTACGACCTGGTGAAGACCATGCGCGCTTCGATTCTGGTTCTCGGGCCGCTGCTGGCGCGCTGCGGCGAGGCTCGGGTGTCGCTCCCGGGAGGGTGCGCCATCGGGACGCGCCCGGTGGACTTGCACGTCAAGGGGCTGGCCGCGCTCGGCGCCGAAATCTCGGTCGAGCAGGGTTACATCTCGGCGAAAGCGAAGCGCTTGAAAGGAGCACGCATCCTCACGGGCACCGTCACTGTCACCGGAACGGAAAATCTCATGATGGCCGCCTGTCTCGCCGAGGGCACGACCACGCTCGAGAATGCCGCGCGCGAGCCCGAAGTGGTGGACCTTGCCCAATGCCTCTCTGCGATGGGCGCGCGGATCAAAGGTGCAGGAACCGACGTGATCACGATCGAAGGCGTGGCCCGGCTGCACGGGGCCCAGCACCGCATCATGGCCGACCGCATCGAAACCGGAACCTTCCTCGCGGCGGCCGCAGCGACCGGCGGCCGCATCACGCTTCACGGCACGGACGCCGGCATCCTCGATGCGGTGCTCGAAAAACTGCGCGAGGCAGGCGCGGAGCTGCAGACAGGAAACGGAACGATCTCGCTCGCCATGCGGGGGAGGCCCAATGGAGTCAATTTCCGGACCGCTCCCTACCCGGCGTTCCCGACCGACATGCAGGCGCAGCTGATGGCGCTGGATGCCATAGCCGAAGGCACCGCCGTCATCACCGAGACCATTTTCGAGAACCGGTTCATGCATGCCCTGGAAATGCAGCGTCTCGGCGCCGACATCGAGATCTCGGGAAACACGGCGATCGTGCGCGGCGTTCCGAAGCTGCAGGGCGCGATCGTCATGGCGACCGACCTGCGCGCCTCGGCGAGCCTGGTCATCGCGGGTCTGGTTGCCGAAGGCGAAACGAGAGTCGATCGAATCTATCACCTCGATCGCGGTTACGAGTGCATCGAGGAGAAGCTCGCGCAGTTGGGCGCGCGCATCAAGCGGGTTCATTGAACTGCGAAGCGGCGCAAGGACGCGGAACCGTTCCGGAATTTCCGGAACATCATGAAAAATAAGGTTTTCCTTCGCGGTCTTCGCGTTCTTTGCGGTAAAATCTTTTTTTGGCCGATTCAACCGTGATTACCCTCGCCCTCTCCAAAGGCCGGATTTTCGATGAAACGCTCCCGCTGCTCGCCACAGCGGGCATCCGAGCGCTCGACAATCCCGACAGCTCGCGCAAACTCATTCTGCGCACGAGCCGCAGCGACCTGCGCCTGCTCATCGTGCGCGCAGCCGATGTTCCGACTTACGTCCAGTACGGCGCATCGGAACTCGGCATCGCGGGCAAGGACGTACTCCTCGAGCACGGCGGCGAGGGGCTGTACCAGCCGCTCGACCTCGCCATCGCATCGTGCCGCATGATGGTCGCGGTTCCCGAGGGGTTCGACTATGCGGGTGCGGTGCGCCAGGGAGCGCGTTTGCGAGTGGCGACGAAGTACATGCAGACCGCGCGCGAGCACTTCGCAGCCAAGGGCGTGCACGTCGATCTGATCAGGCTCCATGGCTCGATGGAACTCGCGCCGCTCGTGGGTCTCGCCGACGCGATCGTCGACCTGGTTTCCAGCGGCGATACGCTGCGCGCCAACCGCTTGCGCGCGGTCGAGGAAATCCGGCCGATCAGCGCGCGCCTCATCGTCAACCAGGCGGCGCTCAAGCTCAAACGCGACACGATCCAGCCGCTCCTCGACCAGTTCACGAAGGCCGCGGGAACACATGCCTGAGATCGCCCGTCTCTCGACGACGGAAGCTGATTTCGATGCGCGTCTCAAGGCGCTGACCGCATTCGACACGACGTTCGACCAGAAAGTCGAGGACGAGGTCGCAGGGATTCTCGCCGGCGTGCGCGCAAGGGGCGACGCGGCGGTGCTTGAGTACACGGAACGCTTTGACCGGATCAAGGTTGCACGGGTCGCGGATCTGGAGGTATCGCGCCGGGAACTCGAAAAGGCGCGTTCTGGATTGAAGCGCGGCGAGCGCGAGGCGCTCGAGCAGGCCGCGGCGCGCATTCGCAAGTATCACGAGCGACAACGCGCGAAGTCGTGGCAATTCACCGAGGCCGACGGCACGACGCTCGGCCAGCGCGTGACGCCGCTCGACCGTGTCGGCTTGTACGTTCCCGGTGGCCAGGCAGCATATCCCTCGTCGGTCCTGATGAACGCCATTCCGGCCAGGATCGCCGGAGTCGGCGAGCTCGTCATGTGCGTGCCGACACCGCGCGGCGAGCGCAACCCGCTGGTTCTCGCTGCGGCCGCGGTCGCCGGCATCGACCGCGTGTTCGCGATTGGCGGCGCTCAGGCGATCGCGGCGCTGGCTTACGGCACGCAGACGATCCTGCAAGTCGACAAAATCGTAGGGCCCGGCAACGCCTGGGTTGTTGCGGCAAAACGCCGCGTATTCGGCACGGTCGGAATCGACATGATTTCGGGCCCGACCGAGATCCTGGTGATCTGCGACGGCTCGACAGAACCGGACTGGATCGCGATGGATCTTTTTTCGCAGGCCGAGCACCATGAGACTTCCCAAGCCATCCTCGTTTCGCCCGACGAAGAATTCATCGAGCGCGTGGAGGAAAGCATCGGACGATTGCTTGCAGGCATGTCGCGTGCAGGAATCATCGAGAAGTCGCTGAGCCGGCGCGGGGCGCTGATCAAAGTGAAAAACCTCGACGAAGCGTGCGAAATCGCCAACCGGATTGCTCCCGAGCACTTGGAGCTCTCGGTTGCGAATCCGAGAAAATGGCTGAAAAAAATCCGACACGCCGGCGCGATTTTCCTCGGTCGCCACACCTCCGAGGCTCTGGGCGACTATTGCGCGGGGCCCAATCATGTGCTGCCGACTTCGCGCACGGCGCGGTTTTCCTCGCCTCTCGGCGTCTACGATTTCCAGAAGCGCACGAGCATCATCTCGGTCTCGCGCAAAGGCGCACAAAAGCTCGGCAAGCTCGCCATGACGCTCGCGAACGGCGAGGGATTTCAGGCGCACGCGCGCTCGGCCGAGCTCAGGCTGGAAAAGACGCGCAAGGGGCGCGCATGAGCGCCGGACCGGAAAAGATCATCCGCGACGAAATCCGGGCGCTCACCGCCTATCATGTCCAATCGGGCGAGGGTATGGTGAAGCTCGATGCGATGGAAAACCCGTATCACCTGCCGGATGGGCTGCGTCGTGAGATCGCCGAGGTGGTGGCAAACGCCGAAATCAATCGCTATCCCGATCCGACCGCACCGGCTCTGATGAAGCGCCTTCGCGATGTAATCGGGATCGGCCCGGAGTATGACGTCCTGCTCGGCAACGGGTCGGACGAAATCATTCACATCATCGTCCAAAGCGTGGCGCGTCCGGGAGCCGTAGTCCTCGCGCCCCGGCCGTGCTTCTTCATGTTCAGCCAGTATGCGCGGCTCGCGGGATTGCGCTATGTCGGTGTGCTGCTCAATCCCGATTTCACGCTCGACACCGGTGCTTTTCTGCGCGCCCTGGCGGAGCACCGGCCCGCAGTGGTGTTCATCGACTATCCCAACAATCCGTCCGGAAATCTATTTTCGGATGAGGCCATTTCACGGATAATCGCCGCGGCGCCGGGGCTGGTGGTGATCGACGAGGCCTATCATCCGTTTGCGCGCAAGACCTTCATGACGCGGCTGGCCGAATTTCCGAATCTCGTGGTCATGCGCACTCTATCGAAGCTTGGGCTCGCAGGCATTCGGCTCGGCTACGCCGTCGGGCGGCCTGAGTGGCTCCGCGAATTCGACAAGGTGCGGCCCCCCTACAACGTGAGCATGCTGACCCACCTTGTCGCCGAGCGCGTTCTGGCGCACCATGACGTGCTCGACGCGCAGGCGCGGAGTATCAACGCGGAGCGCGAGCGCCTTGACGGCGAGCTGCGCAAGCTGCCGGACATAACGGTTTTTCCAAGCGACGCAAATTTCATCCTGGTTCGCGTTCCCGACGCTCCAGAGGTCTTCGAAGGCATGCGGCGCCGCGGGGTGCTCGTAAAGAACCTGCATACCGGCGTGCCGCTGCTCGATCACTGCATCCGGCTTACGATCGGCACCCCGGAAGAGAATCGGCGATGTCTTGCCGCGTTTGCGGAAGCGCTCGCCGAGGGCTGATTTCGTGTAGGCTATCGCGCTGAAGCTCACCGCAATGCCCACGCGCGCCGCAAAAGCCGACCGCAAGACCACGGAGACGCAGATCGCCCTTTCCGTCAATGTCGACGGCAGTGGCAAAGCCACCCTTGCGACCGGCATTCCGTTTCTCGATCACATGCTCGACCAGGTCGCGCGCCACGGAATGCTCGATCTCGATATCCAGGCCAAGGGCGACCTGCATGTCGACGCACACCACACGGTCGAGGACGTCGGGATCACGCTCGGCCAGGCGGTTGCGCGCGCCGTCGGCGATAAGAAAGGCATCCGGCGTTACGGGCATGCCTACGTACCGCTCGACGAGGCGCTGTCGCGTGTCGTGATCGATTTCTCCGGGCGGCCCGGCCTGGAGTACCACGTCCAGTTCAAGCGGGCGCTGATCGGCGAGTTCGACGTCGATCTGGTGCACGAGTTCTTTCAGGGCTTCGCCAACCACGCCCAGGTGACGCTGCACGTCGACAACCTGCGCGGCGACAACGCGCATCATCAGTGCGAAACGATGTTCAAGGCGTTCGCGCGGGCTCTGCGCATGGCGCTGGAGCCGGATCCGCGCGCCGCGGGCTCCGTCCCCTCCACGAAGGGCACGCTCTAGGCTCCTTTCCGACTGACCCTGCAATGCGCGTCGCGGTTGTCGATTACGGCATGGGTAATCTCCACTCGGTTTCCAAAGCGGTGGAGCATGTCGCGCCGCACGCCAGGGTCGAGGTGACTTCAGATCCCGTGAACGTGGCGGGCGCCGACCGCGTCGTATTTCCGGGCCAGGGCGCTATGCCCGACTGCATGCGCGAGATGGATGCGCGTGGATTGCGTCCGGCAGTCCTCGACGCCGCCCGCAGCCGGCCGTTTCTGGGAATCTGCATCGGGCTCCAGATGCTCTTCGAGCGCAGCGACGAAGGCGGCGTGGCTGGGCTCGCGCTCCTTCCGGGAGCCGTGCGTCGTTTTCCCGCCGAGGCCATGGTCGACACCGAAGGACACAAGCTCAAGGTCCCTCACATCGGCTGGAACCGCGTGAAACAGGCCGCGCCGCACCCCCTGTGGTCGGGCATCGAGGACGGCAGCCGGTTCTATTTCGTCCACAGCTACTTTCCGCAGACGGGGGAGGCCGCGCTGGTGCGGGGCACCACCGACTACGGCGTCCTCTTTACCTGCGCGGTGGCACGGGATAATATTTTTGCGGTACAGTTCCACCCGGAAAAAAGCGATATTGCGGGCCTGCGGCTGCTCGCCAACTTCCTCAACTGGAATCCCTGAATCTTCTCATCGGCGGTCCCGGGTGCCCGAGACTCTGCGTTTTTCTCCGACTCAATGCTGATCATTCCTGCGATTGACATCAAGGACGGACACTGCGTCCGCCTGAAACAGGGGAAGATGAGCGAGGCCACGGTGTTCTCGGAGGATCCCGTCGGGATGGCCAAGCACTGGAAGGCTGAAGGCGCGCGCCGGCTGCACCTCGTCGATCTGAACGGCGCGGCGGCCGGCAAGCCCAAGAACGAGAGCGTCATCCGCGCGATCCTGCAGGCGCTCGGGGATTCCCCGCCCGTGCAGCTGGGCGGGGGAATCCGCGACCTGGACACGATCGAACACTATCTCGATCTCGGGGTCGGCTACATCATCATCGGGACGGCGGCGGTGAAAAATCCAGGCTTCCTGCAGGATGCGTGCACCGCTTTTTCCGGGCACATCATCGTTGCGCTCGACGCCAAGGACGGCAAAGTCGCCGTCGAGGGCTGGTCCAAGATGACCGGTCACGACGTGGTGGACCTCGCGAAGAAATTCCAGGACTACGGCGTCGAGGCGATCATCTATACCGATATCGGCCGCGACGGCATGCTGACCGGGGTGAACGTCGACGCGACGCTGAGACTCGCAAGGGAGTTGCGCGTTCCGGTGATCGCGAGCGGCGGCCTGACCAGTGTCGAGGACGTCAAGGCGCTCTGCAAAATCGAATCCGAAGGCATCAACGGGGTCATTACCGGTCGCGCGATCTATCAGGGCACGCTCGATTTCAAGAAGGCCCAGGCCGAAGCGGACAAACTGGGGAAGGCCAAGGATTGAAGACGCAGGATTGAGAATCGAGGGGAAACTCTCCCTCGGCTTGCGATTTGATCTTTCCAGATCCTGGATTCAGCACCATGCTCGCCAAGCGCGTCATTCCTTGTCTCGACGTCGACCGCGGGCGCGTCGTCAAAGGCATAAACTTCGTCGGCCTGCGCGACGCGGGAGATCCGGTGGAGGTCGCGCGGCGCTACAACGAACAGGGCGCGGACGAGCTGACGTTCCTCGACATCACCGCGAGCTCGGACGAGCGCGACCTGATCCTGCACGTGGTTGAAGAGGTTGCGGCGCAGGTGTTCATTCCCCTTACCGTGGGCGGCGGCGTGCGCAAGGTGGAGGACGTGAGGCGCCTGCTCAACGCGGGGGCCGACAAGGTCTCCATCAACACCGCTGCCGTCCAGAACCCGCAGTTGGTCGCCGATGCCGCCGGTCGCTACGGCGCTCAGTGCATCGTGGTCGCCATCGACGCCAAACAGACGCAGCCTGCTGCGAGTCCCGGGATTCGCTGGGAGGTGTTTACCCATGGGGGGCGCCGGCCTGCCGGGTTGGACGCCGTCGAATGGGCGCGTAAAATGCAAAAGCTGGGCGCGGGCGAAATCCTGCTCACGAGCATGGACCGCGACGGTACCCGCGAAGGCTTCGATCTCGCCCTGACGCGCGCCGTCGCCGAGGCGGTGGGCGTACCGGTGATCGCGAGCGGTGGCGTCGGCAAGCTCGATCATCTGGCCGAGGGTGTGCTCGAAGGCCGCGCCGACGCGGTTCTCGCTGCAAGCATTTTTCATTTCGGCGAATTCACCGTGCGCGAGGCGAAGGAATACATGGCAAAGCGCGGGATCGAAGTCAGGCTTTGAAGCGGCGGAGCGATGGCAGAGGACTGGCTTGAGAGAGTAAAGTGGGACGAGCACGGCCTTGTCCCCGCAATCGCCCAGGAGGTGTCCACAAACAAGGTGTTGACGCTCGCCTGGATGAACCGCGAGTCGCTCGCCAAGACGGCGGCCTCCGGTGAAGCGCACTACTGGTCGCGTTCCCGAAACCGGCTGTGGAAAAAAGGCGAGCAGTCCGGAAACGTTCAGACGGTGCGCGAGATCCGGCTCGACTGCGACGAGGACGTGGTGCTGCTCAGGGTGGAACAGGGCGGCGGGATCGCCTGCCACACCGGGAGACACAGCTGCTTTTTCCAGAGACTCGACAACGGGCGCTGGGTGACGGTGGAGCCGGTCATCAAGGACCCGAAGGAAATATACGGACGATGAGCGACATACTCGAACGGCTGGCCGAGGTGATCGAGTCGCGCAAGGCCGGCGACCCGGAAAAGTCCTACGTGTCGCGGCTGTTCGCGCGCGGACCCGATGCGATCCTGAAAAAAGTCGGCGAGGAAGCGACCGAGGCGGTGATGGCCGCCAAGGACGGCGACCGGCTGCGCATCGTCGGCGAAACGGCCGATCTGTGGTTTCATTGCCTGATCATGCTCGCCCAGTACGGCTTGCGGCCAGCCGACGTGCTCGCCGAGCTGCGTCGCCGCGAGGGCATCTCGGGCATCGACGAGAAAGCCGCTCGCGCGGGCAAGCGGCGTGCAAAGGCGGAGCGTAAATAGGATGGATGCGGAAAACTGCGTCTTCTGCAAGATCGTCCGCGGAGAAATCCCCAGCCGGAAAATCCACGAGGACGCCGACATTTTCGCCTTCCATGACATCCATCCGCTCGCCCCGGTGCATTTCATGATCATCCCCAAGAAACATATCGATTCGCTCGCGGATTGCGAGCTGAGTGACCAGGCGCTGCTGGGCAAGATTCTCGCCATGGCGCCGCGCCTGGCGCGCGAGCAGGGGTCGACCGACGGTTTTCGCGTCATCATCAACACCGGACGTGTGGGCCGACAGGAGGTGTATCATCTGCACATCCATGTCATCGGCGGCCCGGAAGCCCTGGGCCCGATGCTGAAACGCAATTGAAAGGGTAACGCCATGGGTACCTGGAGCATTTGGCATTGGCTGGTGGTGCTGTTGATCGTTTTGCTCGTTTTCGGTACGAAAAAACTCCGTAATATCGGCACCGACCTGGGCGGGGCCGTACGCGGATTCAAGGACGGCATGAAGGAATCCGACAAGCACTCCGAGAACGGATCTTCGCCCCAATCCCAGCTGGGCGGTCGCACCATCGAAGCCGAGGTCAAGGACAAGGCCAAGACCTGAAGGGTCTTCGGCCGGATCCGGATGCCGGGAGCGGTCCCGGCCTTGAACGATTCGTTCACCCCCTGTGTTTGACGTCGGATTCTCCGAACTGATGGTGATCGCCGTCGTGGCGCTCATCGTCATCGGGCCGGAGCGGCTGCCTCGCGTCGCGCGCACCATGGGCCATTTGTTCGGCCGGCTGCAGCGCTACGTCAACGACGTCAAGGCCGACATCAACCGCGAGATCGAGCTGGACGAGCTGCGCAAGTTCAGAAGCACCGTCGAGGACGCCGCGCGTGGGTTCGAAGGCACGGTCAACACGACCGTCGGCTCGGTCCAAAGCGAGATGTCGAAAACCGAAAACGAGCTCAATGACTTGACCAGAATCGAGGACACTGCCGCCGCGGCCCCGGAGGCCCCGCATTCAGCACCCGCAGATGCGGTCTTGCAGCCGGGTGAAGTCGGCGGCGGGCCGCAGGGCGGCGCGCCCCCGCAGCCGCAAAAGCCCGCCGTCTGACCGGCTGCGAATGAGCACGCAGGACACCTTCATCTCCCATCTGGTCGAGCTGCGCGACCGGCTCCTGCGCGCGATCCTTGCGGTGATCGTCGTGTTCCTGTGCCTGTTTCCCTGGGCGAGGGAGCTTTATGCGCTCCTCGCCAAGCCCTTGATCGCGGCCCTCCCCGTCGGCGGCCAGATGATCGCCACCGACGTGGTCGGCGTGTTTCTCGTGCCGGTCAAGGTGGCGTTTCTCGTGGCGTTCGTGATCGCGCTCCCCTACGTCCTCTACCAGGTGTGGGCGTTCGTCGCGCCGGGCCTCTACGTGCACGAGAAGCGTCTGGTGCTGCCGCTGGTGGTTGCAAGCTCGGTGCTGTTCATCGTGGGTATGTCGTTCGCGTATTTCCTGGTGTTCCCGGTGGTATTCCAGTTCATGGCGTCGATCGCCCCGGAGGGCGTCGCGTGGATGACGGACATCGACAAATATCTTTCCTTCGCGCTCACCACTTTCATGGCATTCGGTGTGACCTTCGAGGTTCCGGTGGTGGTCATCGTCCTGGTGCGCGTTGGATTGGTCTCCATAGACAAGCTGAAAGAAATCCGCCCCTATGTGATCGTCGGCGCATTCGTGGTCGGGGCGATATTCACGCCGCCGGACGTCATCTCGCAGGTGATGCTGGCCGTGCCGCTGTGGGTTCTCTACGAGCTCGGCATTGTGCTCGCCCGCATGGTCGGTCGGTCCCCGGCCACCTCCGA
>DATHJM010000115.1:0-10757 GCA_035489775.1 Burkholderiales bacterium | reverse complement strand
CGGATCACCCGGCACCGGATGATCTACGAGCTGCTCGGGCTGCTGATGCAGCGCGAAATTCACGCGCTCGCAATTCAGGCGCTCACTCCGGATGAGTTATGATTTCACTTTCAAAACGAAGGAACCATCATGTTTTTACGTTCGGCTAGCCTGCTCGCCGCGCTGTCCTTGTGCGTTTCGACGCCCGTCTGGGCGCAGACCGCCGCGCAGAAGGCCCCTGCTCCCAAACCGGTGACCGTCAACGGCAAACCGATTCCCAAGTCCCGCGTGGACTTCATCGTCAAGCAGCGCGCGACGCAGGGTCAGCCCGACAATGAGGACGCGCGCAAGCTGATTCTCGACAACCTCATCACGCAGGAAGTCGTCGCACAGGAAGCGGACCGCAGGGGTTTCGCGAAAAGATCCGACGTGCGCACGCAGCTGGACTTGTTGCGCCAGCAGGTGCTCGTTCAGGCCCTGGTCCAGGATCACTTCAAGGCGCACCCCATCAAGGACGAGGAGATGCTCGCGGAGTACAACAAGGTCAAGGCGTCGCGCGGCGACAAGGAATACAAGGTCCGGCACATCCTGGTCGACAAGGAATCCGAGGCCAATGAAATCATCGCGCAGCTCAAGAAGGGCGCGAAGTTCGAGGACCTCGCCAAGCAATCCAAGGATCCGGGCTCGAAGGACAAAGGCGGCGATCTCGACTGGAATACCCCGGCCACTTTCGTCAAGCCTTTCGCCGAAACGCTCCCGAAACTGGAAAAAGGGAAATACACCGAAACGCCGGTGCAGACCCAGTTCGGCTGGCACGTCGTCCAGCTCGATGACGTGCGCTCCCTGCAATTCCCCGCGTTCGACACCGTCAAGCCGCAGCTGCTCTCGAGAATGCAGGAACTGGAGGTGCAGAAGTTCGTCGGCGAACTGCGTTCGAAGGCAAAGATCGAATAAACGGTAAATGCGGACGCCCTGCGGGCGCCGCTTTACCTCGCCTCATCCCACCCACTTCCGCGCGTTGCGGAACATCCGCATCCACGGGCTGTCTTCGCCCCAGCCCTGAGGGTGCCAGGACTGCTGCACCGTGCGAAACACCCGCTCAGGATGGGGCATTAGAACGGTGAAACGTCCGTCACGGGTAGTGAATCCGGTAACGCCTCCGGGCGAGCCGTTGGGATTCAACGGATAGACTTCGGTCGGAGCACCGCGATTGTCGACGAAACGAAGGGCGACAATCGCGCCAGCTTTTGACTTGCCTGAATCGAAAAGCGCGCGGCCCTCGCCGTGCGCAGTGGCGATCGCCATACGGCTGCCCGCCATGCCGGAAAAAAACAGCGATGGACTCGGAGTGACCTCCACCATGACGAAGCGCGCCTCGAATTGCTCGGATCGGTTTTTGACGAAGCGCGGCCAATGCTCTGCGCCGGGGATCAGCTCCCTCAACTGGCTCATCATCTGGCAGCCGTTGCAGGCGCCGAGCGCGAACGTGTCGCTGCGCGCGAAAAACGCGCCGAACTCGTCCCGGGCGCGCGCATCGAACAGGATGGCCTTTGCCCAGCCCGCGCCCGCCCCGAGCACGTCTCCGTAGGAAAAACCGCCGCCTGCGACGATACCCTTGAAGTCGCCGAGCGAAACGCGCCCGGCCGCGATATCGCTCATGTGAACGTCGTGCGCGTCGAATCCCGCGCGATCGAAAGCGGCGGCCATTTCGACCTGACCGTTGACTCCCTGCTCGCGCAGGATCGCGACCTTCGGTCTCGCTCCCCTTGCGATGAAGGGCGCGGCGACGTCGTCCGCCGGATCGAACGTCAGCGCGGCCGACAGGCCCGGATCGTCCCTATCGAGAATTCCATCGAACTCTTCCCTGGCGCAGGCGGGCTCATCGCGAAGGTGCTGCATCCGGAAAGTCACTTCCGACCAGGCACGCTCCAGCTCCGCGCGAGGTGCCGCGAACACCGGCTTGGCGTTGCGCACCAGACGCAGCTCGTCGCGCGGATTCAGGCTGCCGATGACGTGCGCAGGCAGCCTCCCGAGACGCTCGAACACCTTGCCACGGTCGGAGGCTCGGATCTGGATCACCGCCCCGAGCTCCTCAGCAAACAGCGCGGCGAGCACCCGTTCGAAGTCGCGGCCCACCATCAGCTCGGGCCGGCGCTCGTTGCCGTCCACGTCGTGAGCGGCCTCGTCGTAGGCGAGCATGTCCAGGTTCAGGGTCACGCCGACATGGGCTGCGAAAGCCATCTCGCAGACGGTCGCGAACAGGCCGCCGTCGGATCGGTCGTGATAGGCGAGAATCAGGTCCTCCCGGATCAACGCCTGTATCGCGCTGAAGAAGTCCGCGAGCAGTTTCGGCTCCTCCAGATCGGGCGCCTGGTCGCCGCACTGGCCGAAGACCTGCGCGAGAATCGAGCCGCCCAGGCGGTTGCGCCCGCGCGCCAGATCCAGAAGCACCAATTGCGTCTCGCCGGAATCGGTCCTCAACTGCGGGGTCAGCGTCCGGCGCACGTCCTCGCAGGGTGCAAATGCCGAGACGATCAGGGACAAGGGGGCGATCACCTCTCTCGCCTTCCCGCCTTCTTCCCAGGCGGTGCGCATCGAAAGGGAATCCTTGCCCACCGGAATACTGATTCCCAGCGCGGGGCACAGATCGAGCGCCACCGCGCGCACGGTATCGAACAAGGCCGCGTCTTCGGCTCCGTGGCCCGCCGCGGCCATCCAGTTTGCCGAGAGTTTGATTCGATTCAGCTCGCCTACCGGAGCCGCCGCAAGATTGGTGAGGGCCTCGCCCACCGCCATGCGGCCCGAGGCTTCAGGATTGATGATCGCGAGGGGCGAGCGCTCCCCCATGGCGAACGCTTCCCCGCTGTGCTCCTTGAAACCCATCAAGGTCACCGCGCAGTCGGCGACCGGCGTTTGCCACGGCCCGACGAAAGGGTCGCGCGCGCACAGCCCGCCCACTGTCCGGTCGCCGATGCTCACGAGAAAGGTCTTCCGCGCGACGGTGGGATGCCGCAGCACCCGATGGCACGCAGCGTCGAGCGCCACGTCCCGAAGCGCGAGCGGGGCCAGGCGCGCCCGGCGCCGCCGAACCTCGCGCGTCATGCGCGGTGGCTTGCCGAGGAGCACGGACAGCTCCATTTCGACCGGTTTGTTCCGGAACTGCCGGTCCTCGACGACCAGGCGTGCGTCATCGGTCGCAACGCCGACAACGGCGGCCGGGCAGCGCTCGCGCTCGCAGATCGACTGGAGCTCTCCAATGCGCTCGGCGGCGACGGCGAGAACGAAACGCTCCTGGGCTTCGTTGCACCACAACTCGCGCGGCGTCATGCCGGGCTCTTCGTTGGGAATGGCGCGCAGATCGATCTTCGCGCCGCGCCCGGCGATGTCGACAAGTTCCGGCAGCGCGTTCGACAGGCCGCCCGCGCCGACGTCGTGAATTGAGAGCACGGGATTGCGCTCGCCAAGCTGCCAGCAGCGGTCGATGACCTCCTGGGCGCGCCTCTGCATCTCGGCGTTTCCGCGCTGCACCGAATCGAAGTCCAGGTTCTCGGGATTGGCGCCCGTGTCCATGCTGGACGCGGCGCCCCCGCCCATCCCGATCAGCATTCCCGGGCCCCCGAGCTGCACGAGCAGGGCCCCGGGCGCAACCGGACTCTTGTGAGCGTGCTCCGCGTTGATGTTGCCGATGCCGCCCGCAATCATGATCGGCTTGTGGTAGCCGCGCACGACTCCGTCCGCCTCCATCTCGAAGGCGCGGAAGTAGCCGGCGAGATTGGGGCGGCCGAATTCGTTGTTGAACGAAGCGGCGCCTACCGGTCCCTCGAGCATGATCTGCAGTGCAGAGGCGATGCGGTCGGGTTTCCCGTAGGTCGTCTCCCACGGCTGTTCGAAGTCCGGAATGCACAGATGCGACACCGAGAAGCCGCACAATCCCGCCTTGGGTTTCGCGCCGCGGCCGGTCGCGGCCTCGTCGCGGATCTCGCCCCCCGAGCCCGTCGCCGCACCCGGAAAAGGCGAGATCGCCGTGGGATGGTTGTGGGTCTCGCACTTCATCAGCGTATGCGTGAGCTCGTCCCGGTATCCGTAGCGTCCCCCCGTTCCCGGATAGAAGCGGGCGGTCGGCCTCCCTTCCATCACCGCGGCGTTGTCGGCGTAGGCGACCACCGTCCCCGCGGGATTGAGCGCGTGCGTGGTTTTGATCATGCCGAAGAGAGTCTCCTGCTGGGGAGCGCCATCGATGGTCCAGGAGGCATTGAAGATCTTGTGGCGGCAATGCTCCGAGTTGGCCTGAGCGAACATCGTGAGCTCCACATCGGTCGGGTCGCGGGCGATGCTTCGGTAGTGAGAAAGGAGATAATCGATTTCATCGGGCGCGAGCGCGAGCCCCAGAGCGTTGTTGGCGTCGTCCAGCGCCGCTCGTCCCCGTGCGAGCACCGCGACGACCGCCAGGGGTTTCGGCTCGTGATGGCGGAACAAGGCATCGGCCTCGTCGAGCGAGCCCAGTACCGTTTCGGTCATGCGGTCGTGAATGAGTCCGAGGATCCGATGCAAATCGGAATCGGCAAGGCGGCCGCCGGGAAAAAACCAGGCAATGCCGCGCTCGACCCGGCGAACCGCTTGCAGACCGCACCGGCGCGCGATATCGGTAGCCTTGGAGGACCACGGCGAGATCGTGCCCAGGCGCGGCACGCTGAGCAGCATGCGGCCCCCGCCCGCCGGCGCAGCCTCGCCGTACTGCAGGAGGCGCTCGAGTACGTCGGTTTCGCGCCGTTCGAGCGGGCGCTCGGCCTCGACGAAATGCCAGTACTCGGCGGCGGCCCGGACCGGGCCAAGGGACGTTGCGAGGCGGGAGTTGAGTTTGTCGAGCCGGAACGCGGAAACGGCGCGGCTGCCGCGCAGCTTGAGTATCAACGACATGAGGCGTGCCGGTAAAGCGCGATTATACCGGACCCTCGATCGGGGCTCCTGCCGACTTCAGTTGCTGCGGCGGAATTGTGGATTCTGCAAGGTGCCGGCAACCGTAAGCGTTGCGCGCGCCTGGACGCTCTGGGCGCGAAGCTCGACCTGCATTCGCCCGGAGAGGTTTTTCTGAGGATCCATTTCGAACTGTCCCGTGCCGTTCAAGAGGCCCGCCGCCATCCGGATCTGGCGAACGAGGAGCCGATTGGGGTCCGCGGATACGCTACCGCTCATCTCCGAAAAGAGCGTCGTTCCTCCGCCCGAGCCGCTGCCCTGGAGCAGCCGCGTCATGTCGACGTTGGTGATCGACCCCTTCTGTATGGTGAAATTGCCCTCGAGCTGGGAGTTCAGGATCATTCTTTCCGGGAGAAGCCCCTTCATGGAGTACACACCCTTGCCTTCGAGCGTCCCTCCGGCAAGGAGCGGCGCGGCAATCTTCCCTGCATCCATCTGGCGCACCGCGAACTCGCCCTCCATGCTCCAACCGCTCGACCATCTGAGGCGCATATTGCCGAAGAGCCGCCCGCCGAATGCACGCCCTTCGGCTTCGCTCAGCGCGAGTTCGCCCTTCGTCACGGTGCCCTTTGCCAGAAACTCGCTGAGAGTCAGATCGACGCCTGTGGGTAGCGGGAAGGTGTCCGCGGAGATTTCGATGCCTGCTCTCTCCCCCTTGGGCTGCAGCTTCACCGAAAGCTTGCGCTCGGCGTTGGAAAACGCGACCGATTGCAAAGCGCCGTCCGAAGAAAGACCGGCATTGACTTCCAGTGCCGGCAGATTCAGTTCCGGGATATCGAGCTTGAATCCCCTGACCGCTATGCGCTGGACTCCGAGCGACCCGCGCCTGCCCTTGTCCTGCAACAGCGCGGGGAGAAATTCCCGGGGGAAGATCACGTTCTCGAGTTCCAGACTCTTGAGCGATATCCGGTCCTCCAGCAGGGAGGTGACCACCGGGGTGGCCCTGATCACCGCCGCACGCATCTGGGGTTCTTTTCCGATCACGACTTTCTCGAACTTCAGCTGCGGCAGCGGCAGCAGCGTCAGGTTGACGGTGCCGATCTTGACGGGCTGGCCGAGCCACGCCTGCGCCGCCTTTTCGTACGGAGCGGGTTCCAGCGGAACAAAAGGAAGCGCGGCGATCGCAACGATCAGAAGCACGAGCAACATCACCGCAAATTGCTTAGCGAGGCTGCCGGGCTTTCTCTTTGCCCAGATTTCCCGCGCGGAAAGCGAGGCTTCGTTGGGATCCCGCGCCTGCTCATCGCCCCGCCATGCTTCCTCTCCGGCCCTTTCCTTCGACCTCGCCGCCTTGCGGGTCTTCGCGGCCGCCTTGGCCTGCGCCTTTTCGTCTTCCCCGGCGCGCCTCTCCTCCTCCTTGGCATGCTTCTCCTCTTCCTTGGCATGCTCCTCCTCTTCCCCGGCGCGGCGGGCTTCCTCCTCGGATTCGCGACGCGCGCGTTCCTCTTCCTCCCTGCGCTGCTCTTCCTCGCGCTCCCTGAACTCGGCTTCGCGCCGCGCCTTCTCTTCCTGCTCCCGCAGGGAACGCTCCAGGGATTCGCTTTCCTCGGCTTCCCTGCGCCTGCGCGCTTCTTCGTCCGCGCGAAGCCGCTGCTCCTCCTCGCGTCTCGGCCGGTCTTCTTCCTCGCGTCGCGCACGCTCCTCGGATTCGCGCCGGGCGCGCATCTCGGCTTCGACTTTGGCGCGCGCTTCGGCTTCGATCCGGGACCTGCGCTCGCTCTGGTCGTGCTCTTCGCGCTTGCGGCGCTCCCTTTCTTCGGCCTCCTTGCGAACGCGTTCCTCCTCTTCGCGCCGGCGGCGTTCCACTTCCTCGCGGCGCATGCGCTCTTCGATTTCCTTGCGGGCGCGCTCTTCCGCCTCGCGCCTCACGCGCTCCTCGGCCTCCCTGCGCACCTTCTCTTCCGCGTCGCGCTTGGCACCCACCTCGGCTTCGCGCCTGGCCCTCTCTTCGTTCTCGCGCCGGGTCCTCTCCTCGATCTCCCTGCGGACGCGCTCCTCGGCCTCGCGCTTGGCAGTCTGCTCCGCATCGATTACCGCTCGCGCCACTGCTTCCCGGCGCGCCTTGTCTTCGCCCTCCTTGCGCTGCCGCTCGTCGGCCTCGCGCCGCGCCTGGTCGAGCGCCGCCGCCTGGGCTCTCGCCTGTGCGTCGGCCTTCGGGCTTGCCGGCACTGCAAGCCTCGCCTTCTGCTCGGCGTCCGCTTTTGCCCGCGCCGCTGCTTCGGCCCTCGCCCGCGCCGCAGCCTCCTCGCGCGCGCGCGTAGCCTGGGCCTGGCGGGCGATTTCCTGGGCCTGGGCCTGAAGTCTTGCGTCCTCGCCCGTCTTGGCGGAGGGTTTCGCGGGAGTGAACGCGGTGAAGTCGAGGTCCTCGCCGCTGTCCGTGGAGGAAGGTGCGATCGGCGCGCGTCCCGCCGGGGGCCGCGCAGCATCGTCCTGCTTCCCCACGAACTCCCGCAGGTAGCCCTCTTTTTCCATGCTCACGATGGCTTCGAGAAGCTTGGGTTCGGGCATCTTCCCGAATTTTTCCAGCAGCTCGGAAACGCTGACCTTGCCGTCGATTTCCTTGAGGATGTTGCGGAGATCCCGCGCGAGATTGCTGGTCTTGCCGGTCGCCTCCATCAGGCCCTTGCCGGTCTTGGTGAGAATCGATCGACGATTCATACTCTGGTAAGGCCGCGTCCGCCGCAATTATCGGCTGCCTATTATAGGCAAGTCGGCCGCCGGCAGGGCGAGCGGTTCCCCAGCCGGATTGGAAGGCGGTTCATCGCCTGCTACCCGCTCGAGCGTCCATACCCCCCGCCCCCGGGCGTTTCGATCACGAAGCTGTCCCCTGGATTCACCTGGATCTGGTCGCACGCTTGCAGCTCGACGACCTTGCCGTCGGCGCGGCGCACCCAGTTGCGCCCGGTCCTGCCCGGCAAGCCGCCCGCCATGCCGTACGGAGCGACCCGTCGGTGCCCGGAGAGAATCGCGGCGGTCATCGGCTCCAGAAAACGCACCCGGCGGATGGCGCCGTCCCCCCCGCGCCAGCGCCCGGCACCGCCGCTCCCGCGGCGGATTTCAAAACTTTCCAGGAGCACCGGAAAGCGCCACTCCAGCACCTCGGGGTCGGTCAGGCGTGAATTGGTCATGTGAGTCTGGACCACGTCCGCGCCCTCGAATCCCTCGCCGGCTCCGGATCCCCCGGCGATGGTTTCGTAATACTGAACCCTGTCGTCGCCGAAAGTGAAGTTGTTCATCGTCCCGCAGGAGGCCGCCATCACACCGAGCGCCCCGTAGAGCGCGTCGGTGATGCACTGCGAAGTCTCCACGTTGCCGGCCACCACCGCCGCGGGATAGCGCGGCCTGAGCATCGAACCTTCCGGAATGATCACCTCGAGAGGCTTCAGGCAGCCCGCGTTCATCGGGATCTCGTCGTCGACCAGCGTCCTGAAAACGTAAAGGACCGCAGCCATGCATACCGCCGCGGGCGCATTGAAATTGTCCGGCAACTGGGGCGACGTGCCGGTGAAATCGATCGTCGCGCCGCGCGTTTCGCGCCGAATGGTGATTTTCACGCGGATCACGCCGCCGTTATCCATCGCGTAGCTGAAATCCCCGTCCTTGAGCACGCCGATGACCCGCCGCACCGCTTCCTCCGCGTTGTCCTGCACGTGTCTCATGTAGGCGTATACGACCTCGAGCCCGAAGTGCTCCACCATGCGCCGAAGTTCCTGCGAACCTTTTTCATTGGCGGCGATCATGGCGCGCAGGTCTGCCATGTTCTGCTCCACGTTGCGCGCGGGATAGGGGCCCGAGGAGAGCAGCGCGACGGTTTCGGCCTCGCGCAAGCGCCCCTCCTCCACCAGCAGGAAGTTGTCGATCAGCACGCCTTCTTCTTCCACGACTTTGCTGCCAGGAGGCATCGATCCGGGAGTGATGCCGCCGATGTCGGCATGGTGGCCGCGCGAGCCGACATAAAACAGGATCTCTTTCCCGGCATCGTCGAACACGGGAGAGATGACCGTCACGTCCGGCAAGTGCGTGCCGCCGTTGTAGGGGGCATTCAGCACGTAGACGTTGCCGGCCTTGATCCGGCCATGGTTTTCCACGATGACGGCGCGCACGCTCTCGCCCATCGAACCCAGGTGCACCGGCATGTGCGGCGCATTGGCGATGAGCTGTCCCTGCCGGTCGAACACCGCGCAGGAAAAATCGAGCCGCTCCTTGATGTTGACCGAGTAAGCCGTGTTGGCGAGCCGCAGGCCCATCTGCTCGGCGATCGACATATAGAGGTTGTTGAAAACCTCGAGCATGACCGGGTCGACACTGGTGCCGATCGCGCGGCGCTGCGGCCGCGCTTCGACACGCTCGAGCACGAGATGATTGGACCGCATCACTTCGGCCCGCCAGCCGGGCTCGACCACCGTGGTGGCGTTTTTCTCGGCGATGATCGCCGGGCCGGAAATTCTGTCCCCCGCCGCCAGCCGTTCGCGCGCAAACACCGGGGCGCGATGCGCGCGCCCGCCGGTGTACAGGCTCACCCAATCCGCCGCCGCGGCCGCGCCGTTGCCGCGCGTATCGTTTGCCGCCGGTTCGACCGGCACCGCCGCCGCGCCGAAAGCTTCCACCGAAACGGACTCGGCGATCAACGCCCGGCCGGGCATGAGAAAGCTGTAGCGCTTGCGATAAGCCGCTTCGAACGACTGCGTCATTTCGGCGGCGCTGCCGAAGTTCACGATCAGCGCCGAATCCGTGCCGTCGTAACGCAAATGCACGCGGCGGACGACGCTCAAGCGTGCCTGCGGCACGCCCTGGGTCATCAGCTCCCCCTGCGCCGACCGGGACAGGGTTTCCAGCGCATCCTCGAGGACGCCCAGCCTGCCCGGCTCGAGCTTTACCTCCACGGCCTGCTCGCGCATCGCCGTCGTGTCGGCAAGCCCCATGCCGTAGGCGGAGAGAACGCCGGCCAGCGGATGGATGAACACGCGCGTCATGCCGAGCGCGTCGGCGACCAGGCAGGCGTGCTGTCCCGCCGCACCCCCAAAACAGCACAGCGTGTACTCGGTGACATCGTGGCCGCGCTGCACCGAGATTTTCTTGATGGCCTCGGCCATGTTGCCGACCGCGATTTCCACGAAGCCTTCCGCGACCTGCTCCGGAGCACGCGTATCGCCCGTGGCGCGGCGGATCTCCTCGGCGAGGGCCGCGAATTTCGCGCGCACGATGTCGCCGTCGAGCGGCTCATCGCCCCCGGGCCCGAACACCGGGGGAAAGAATTTCGGCTGGATTTTCCCGAGCATGAGATTGCAGTCGGTCACCGTGAGGGGGCCGCCGCCGCGGTAGCTTGCCGGACCCGGATTGGCGCCCGCCGAGTCCGGGCCGACGCGGTAGCGCGAGCCGTCGAAATGCAGGATCGAGCCGCCGCCTGCCGCCACCGTATGAATGCTCATCATGGGCGCGCGCATGCGCACGCCCGCGACCTGGGTCTCGAACGCGCGCTCCAGATCGCTCAAGCGGGCGCCGGCGAAGTGCGACACGTCGGTCGACGTGCCGCCCATGTCGAAGCCGATGATCTTGTCGAAGCCGGCGGCGAGCGAGGAGCGCACCGCGCCGACCACTCCGCCGGCGGGACCCGACAGGATGCTGTCCTTGCCTGCAAAGCGGCGCGCATCGGTGAGCCCGCCGTTCGACTGCATGAACATGAGGCGCACGCCGCGCAGCTCCTCCGCGACCCCATCCACGTACCGGCGCAGGATGGGAGACAGGTAGGCGTCCACCACCGTGGTGTCCCCGCGCGACACCAGCTTCATCAGCGGGCTCACCTC
>DATHJM010000114.1:0-6266 GCA_035489775.1 Burkholderiales bacterium | reverse complement strand
GATGTCGAGATCCTCGCCGACGACCAGCGCTGGCGGTACCGGCCGGTCCAGGTAATGCTGCGCGATGAATGCCGCAAGCACTTCCTTCGGGTCGCGCTCCTCCGCATTCTGCGGAAACAGGCTGCGGTCTCCGAGTTGCCTGCCGCCGCGCACCATCATCAGGTTGACGCAGGTGAAACCGTTCTCCATGGCGACCGCGATGATATCGACGTCGACGTCCGCGCCGGTATCGGCGTACTGGCGCTGGCTGACCTTGGCGAGGGATTGGATCTGGTCGCGGTATACCACCGCCTCCTCGTAGCGCCGCGCGTCGGAGGCCTGCTGCATGCGGACCTCGAGCCGCTTGAGGGCGGTGTCGCTGCGTCCCTCGAGGTACAGCTGCGCTCCCTTGACATCTTCAGCGTAAGCGGCCGCGGCGATCTGGCCCACGCAGGGCGCGGTGCAACGCCTGATCTGGTAGAGAAGGCAGGGCCGCGAGCGGTTCTGGAAGACCGAGTCTTCGCAGGTGCGCAGCCGGAACACTCTTTGCAGCAGCTGGATGCTCTCGCGCACGGCGCCCGCGTGCGGAAACGGACCGAAGTAGTGATGGGCCTTGTCCATCGCCCCGCGGTGAAAGCCGAGACGCGGGAATTCCCCGCCGCTCACCATCAGGTAGGGATAGGACTTGTCGTCGCGAAACAGGATGTTGTAGCGCGGCGCGAGCGACTTGATGAGATTGTTCTCCAGGATCAGCGCCTCCGCTTCGGAGCGGGTGACCGTGATCTCGACCGCTGCGACCTGCGTCAACATCATGGCGATGCGCGGTCCTTGCTGCGTTTTCTGAAAATAGGACGAGACGCGCTTTTTCAGGTCGCCCGCCTTGCCGACATAGAGCACCGCCCCTTCCCCGCCGATCATGCGGTACACGCCCGGCAAACCCGGCAAAGTGGCGAGCAGCGCCTGCGCGTCGAAAGCTGCCGTGACCGGCATGCTAGCAGTACCTACCGAAAAGCTTCGTCACCGGGGCTTTTTGTTATAAAATGCCGCGCCTTTGCTTCCGACCACCTTTGCTTCCAACCACCTTTGCTTTCAGCGCGTCCAAACCATGGCCAAAGTCCTCGCTACCGAAATCCGCGTCGGTCATCTGCTCGAATGGGAAAAGCGGATCTGGCGCGTGATCAAATGCTACCACGTGCACGTCGGCGGGCGCGGCGGCGCCTTCATGCAGGTCGAGATGAAGGACATCGAGAGCGGCACCAAGACCAACCAGCGGATCCGCACCGAGGACAAGGTCGAACGCGCCTTCGTCGATCCGCGCGAGATGCAGTACCTCTACAACGACGGTACGGGCTATATTTTCATGGACAAGGAGAACTACGAGCAGCTGACCCTGTCGGGAGACATGCTCGAAGGACAGACCGGTTACCTGCTGCCCAACACCGACGTCAAGGTAATGTTCTACAACGAAAAGCCGATCGGGGTCGAACTGCCGCCTTCGGTCGTTCTCACCGTGACCGAGACCGATCCCAACATCAGGAACGCCACCGTGACGACCTCGTTCAAGCCTGCAAAGACCGAAACGGGCCTTATCGTCCAGGTTCCGCCTTTCGTCAACTCCGGCGAGAGAATCAAGATCAATACCGACGACGGCGCGTACATCGAGCGCGCTTAGGTTTTGACTTATCCCCTCCTTTCAAGGAGGGGTGTCGCCGCAGGCGACGCGGTGGTTCACTTCATGGAGTGCAGGCCAAACATGTTTCCCTCGGTATCGATGACCAGGGAGATGAAGCCGTACTCGCCGATTGAAAACTTGGTCTTGTGGATGCGCCCACCAGATTTTGTGACTCGCCCTTCTTCGACCGAGCAATCCTCGCAACCGAAGTAAACAATGGTGCTGCTGCCGCCGGAGGGGACGCCCTGCATTTTCACCAGAGCGCCGCCGGCGCCCGGGCCGTTCATCTCCATCGGAAACGCCAGCATGTCCATTCCCGGGCTGTTCAGCCTTTCCAGCTTGCCCTGAAGCACCGATTCGTAGAATTTCTTCGCGCGATCGAGGTTCTGCACATAGATTTCAAACCAGACAGCGGGATTGGGTTTCATCGCGACTCTCCTTTGTTGATGGCGGCGCTCTAGCGCCCGCTGGTGTGCTTCACCAACTGCCGCGGGCCGACCTCCCCGCCGTACACGTTACCTTTCGCATCCACGGCTACACCCTCCGCCGCACTGGTTCCCTTCATTTCGAGCGGGTCGGGAATTCGGTACTGGACTTTGCCGTCTTTGAGGCTGCCGACGCGGATGCCTCTCTTCCATCCCGGGTGAGCCGCAACCCCGTTGGATTCGGAGTCGGCGGCATAGATCATGTCGTTGCGCAGGGCCACGCCGCTCGGGCGGCCGAACTGCTTCCATTCCGCGATGAACGTCCCGTCCTGCTCGAGGATCTGGATGCGCATGTTTCCCCGGTCGGCGACGAAGAGCCGCCCCTGCGGATCCATGGCGATGTCGTGAGGAGTCCGGAATTCAACCGGCCCCGATCCCCATTTGCCGAAGGACTTGATGAACCTGCCATCCTTCGTGAACCTTGAGATCCGCGCGACCGTATCCGGGGTCGCCTTCTCACCCTGCCCCGAATGCCCCTCCGTGACGAAGATATCGCCGTTCGGTGCCACGACGACGCTGCACGGCTCGGTCAGGGCCTCGGGCGGGTTTCCGGCGACCCCGGGCTTCCCGAGCGTGAGCAGCACCTTTCCCTCCGGGCTGAACTTCACGACAGTGTGGCCCTTCCCTTTCGCATCCGGACTCTTCTTCAACTCCCGTTCGTTCGCGCCGCGCATGTCGACCACCCACACGTTGCCGTCGCGATCCACATACATCTTGTGGGGAAAAATGAACATCCCGGCGCCGAAAGTCTTCAAAAGCCTGCCGGAAGAATTGAACTTGAGGACCGCCGGCACCGATGAACCCGCGCAGCTGTCGTACGTGAACGGCGAAACCCCCGGTGGCACCTCCGGATTCGCCCCGCACCGGTCCGCCACCCAGACCGATTCGCCGTCGTTGTCGATCGCGACCCCGTTCAGTGCCCCCCACTTCCTTCCCTCGGGGAGATTTCCCCACGGCGCGATGGTTTGGTACGGATTGGGCAGGTCATTGGTCGGCTGGACATCAGCGTTGGTTTGGTACGGTACGGTGATAGCGCAGGAGCCGCACAGCGTCATCGCGGCAACTGTTACGAGCAGCAACAATCCCAATCGATATGCGGAAGCCATTGGACCTCTCCTTGCAGCTCAGGGCTTTCGGAAATGTATTCGACTGACCATCAGCGAGCCTGAAGCCGCGAAAAACAATACCATCGGATGGAGCGTGAAGCCGGCAAACACGACCTGACCGAACCAGAGGGACTCGCGCAACGCGCCCTGTGAGGCGGCCACAGCCATCAACATCACCAGCAGCAGCGACGACGGGATGGGAGTTCCCTCGAAGTACTTCACTTTGTCTCCGCCTTCAGACAGCGCTTCGGCGGTAATGTTGTAGCGCGCCAGGCGGGATACTCCGCATGCAACAAAATAGACCAGGACAATACGGTCGTACAAGCCCTGCATGCCGCAACCGTATCCGATAACGGCCGGGGCCACGCCGAAGGAGATGAGATCCGCGAGAGAGTCGAGCTCACGGCCCATTGCGGAAGTCTTCTGCCGCCACCGGGCAACCCGTCCATCCAGCACATCGAAGACGCCGGCGGCAACCACCATCCCGCACGCAAAATAGACATGCCTGACCTCGGTCGTTTGCAGGTACGTCATCATGGAAAACACCGCCCCCGTGCCGCAGGCCGCGTTCGCCAGCGTAAACCAGTCGGCAAGATGGAACTCTCGAATCATCGAGAAGGGCTTGTGCAGTCTGGGTATTGCCATGGCGGACGTTCCCCCTACACCACGTGATCCGGCGCCAGCTCGCACGGCTGCGCACCGGTCTCGATCTGGATGGTCGCGTGATGCACGTGATAGCGCGCCCGCAGCTCTTTGCACGCTTCCGCCATGAACTCGTCGCCGGGATGCCCGCCGGGAATGACCAGATGCACGGTGAGCGCGGTCTCGGTCGTGCTCATCGCCCAGATATGCAGGTCGTGCACCTCGGCGACGCCCGCGAGCCTCGAGAGGTAGGTGCGCACCACCCGCGGGTCGATGTGCTCGGGGACCGCGTTGAGCGCGAGCGCGACCGAATCGCGCAGGAGGCCCCAGGTGCTCCAAACGATCGCGACCGCGATGACGAGGCCAGTGAGCGGGTCGAGCCACAGCCACCCGGTGAAGAGGATCCCGATTCCCGCGACGACGACGCCGAGCGACACCGCCGTGTCGGCCGCGAGGTGCAGGAACGCGCCGCGCATGTTGATGTCGTGCCGGCGATCGCGGGCGAACAACATCGCGCTCGCGCCGTTGATCAGTATGCCGACGAGCGCCACCCAGATCACCGTTTCACCGGCGACGGGCGAAGGCGTCGCCAGGCGATTGATCGCCTCCCAGGCGATGCCGCCGGTCACCACGAGAAGGAGCGCCGCGTTCAGCAGCGCGACCAGGATAGACGAGCTGCGCAGGCCGTAAGTAAAACGCTCCGAGGGCCCGCGCCGCGCCAGCGTGCTGGCGCCCCATGCCAGCGTCAGTGCGAGCACATCGCTCAGATTGTGCCCGGCGTCGGCGAGCAGCGCCATGGAGTGCGCGAGCACTCCGTATACCGCCTCGACCAGCACGAACGCGAGATTCAGGCCGATTCCCAGCGCGAAAGCCCGCCCGGCATGTCGCGGATCGTGCGCGCCGTGGTGGTGGTGATCGTGTGCCACTCTCGAATTCTAAACTGATACACCCTGAATCGCTGCAACCGCCGACGCGTAGCGCGTATCCGAACCAAGGGGCTTCAACGCGCCCCTGCCGCGCATGCGCTCGGCACGTGCGCGATCGACCGGACGGGCTTTCAGCCCGTCCAGCACTTCGGCCGCTGCCCGCGGCGCGTTGCATACGAGGATCATGTCGCATCCGGCTGCGAGCGCGGCTTCCGCTCGCTGCAGCACCCCGCCAGCGACGCTCGCGCCTTCCATCGACAGATCGTCGCTGAAAATCATGCCGCCGAAGCCGAGCCGGCCGCGCAGCACCTCCTTCAGCCACACCGGAGAGAATCCGGACGGCCGTTTGTCCACTTTCGGATAAATCACGTGAGCGGGCATGATTCCGTCCAACCCGTGCCTGATCAGCTCGCGGTAAGGCAGCAGGTCGTTCGCTTCGATTTCATCGAGGTCGCGCTCGTCCACCGGAACATCCACGTGCGAGTCCGCCTTCACATAGCCGTGACCGGGAAAATGCTTGCCGACCGATGCCGCGCCGCCGGCCGTCGATCCGGCGACGAACGCGCCGGCGAGCGCAGCGATCACCGCGGGCTCGTCCGAGAAAGCACGATCTCCGATGATGCTGCTCGAGCCGAAGTCCACGTCGAGCACCGGTGCGAAACTGAAATCCACTCCGTGCGTCCGCAACTCCACCGCCACGATATAACCGGTCGCTTCCGCAAGGGACCGGGCCTGCGCCGCGTCGGTTTCCCAGCGCTCCCCGAGCAAACGCATCGGCGGGATGCGGGTGAATCCTTCCTGAAAGCGCTGCACCCGCCCGCCCTCGTGGTCCACGGCGATGAGCACCTCAGGCTGGCGCAGCGCGCGAATCTCGGCCGTAAGCGCAAGGAGTTGCGGGGGGGAACGGAAGTTGCGAGCGAAGAGGATCACGCCGCCCACGCCGGGGTGGCGCAGGATCTCCCTCTCCTCCGGCGTCAGCCGCAGCCCGGCTACATCGAGCATCACCGGGCCGAGCGTCATGTTTTCCTCCGAATCTTCGCAGTGGCTCCCTCGACGACGACAAACGCGCACGCGATGCCTGTTTCGTCTGTCAGGGATACGTACACGTTCGCGATGCCGCGCCGTTTGAGAAGCGCAGCCAGCGGCTTGGAGAACTTGAGCGAGGGCTTGCCCGAGCGTTCGTTTTCCACCCAGACGTTGTGCCAGTTGACGGGGAAGCGGATGCCGGTTCCGAGCGCCTTGGAAAACGCCTCCTTGGCGGCAAAGCGCTTGGCCAGATAGGCCGCCCCCTTGCGGTGGCGGCGAAAGCGCTGCAGCTCGCTTGCCACCAGGATTCTTTCGGCGAAGCGCTCGCCGAAGCGCTCGAGCGCCCGCTCGATCCGGCCGACGTCGCAAAGGTCGGTCCCGATTCCGAGAATCACGATGTCCTCTTCTCCGGGCTCGCATTGCCTTGCCG
>DATHJM010000113.1:0-3736 GCA_035489775.1 Burkholderiales bacterium | reverse complement strand
CCTCGAGCGAGCTCTACGGGCTGCTCAAGCGGCCTGACGAAAAGTTCGTCACCGAGCGCGCCTACGACAACCCCAAGTTCGTCGAAGACATGGTGCGCGACATCGCCGCGGACCTGAACCGCGACAAGCGCATCGAGTGGTACAGGGTGGAGTCCGAGAACTTCGAGTCGATCCACAACCACTCGGCCTACGCGCTGATCGAAAAAAACAAAACTCAGAAATAATTTCCCGACGTTCCTGGTTGGGGGAACGGGACTCCGTAAGTCCCCTGTTCGTATCAGAACCGCCTGATCAGCACCATCGTCTGCCCCTCGCGCTTCATTTCCATGCGGTTCAGGAAGCTCATGCCGAGCAGCGCGAACGGCATCTGGTTGCCCTCCACCACGGCCGCATCGATGTTGTTGACGATAATGTCGCCGACGCGCACGGTATCCAGTTTCACCCGGTAGGCCACCACCGTGCCGTTGGCGGTGCCCATCAATCCGGGCTGCCCTTTGCGGTAGTCGATTCCGAGCCGGGACGCGTCTGCCAAAGACAGCGAAATGGATGTGGCGCCGGTGTCGACCAGAAAACGCACCGCTTTGCCGTTGATCTGCCCATCCACGACGAAATGTCCGCGCGCATCGGCGGTGAGCGTGGCGCTCTGGGTCGAGGAGACCGGAGCCGGCCCGGGCTGGTGCTGACCGATGCCGAGCGTCTTTTTCTCGCCGTCGATGAGCAGCGTCGCCGACTCCCGATCCGTCGAGATCAACGTTACGCCCTCCACGGGTTTCTGGCCCACCGAAAGAACCCGCGGCGCGCCGCCGTCGATAACGACCACCGCCTTGCCGGGAAACAGGCCGATCACCCTCACCTCGGCGGTCCAGCCGGCCGCGGACAACAGGGAAAGCAGGGACGCTACAATACGAAGCTTGACCACCATGGCCTGCACATGAAACCGGTTGCGATTTTCCGCCACAGCCGCACCGAGGGGCCGGGCTATTTTGCCACATTCCTCGACGCGCACCGCGTTGCTTACCGGTCCGTCAAGGTCGACGCGGGAGAGCAGGTTCCCGCGGATCCACGCGGGTTCTCGGGGCTCGCATTGATGGGCGGACCGATGAGCGTGAACGACGCTCTTCCGTGGATACCCGAGGTGCTCGGCCTCGTGAACAAAGCTGTAGACGCCGACATTCCGGTCCTCGGCCACTGCCTCGGAGGACAGCTCATCTCCAAGGCGCTCGGCGGCAAGGTGACGCGCAACGGGGTAAAGGAAATCGGTTGGGGCCCGGTCACGGTCGAAGACAACGCCTCCGCGCGCGAGTGGTTCGGCGCGACGCGGGAGTTCACCGGATTTCACTGGCACGGCGAGACCTTCACCATCCCGCCGAAGGCGGTGCGCGTCGCCGGGAGTCCGTATTGCGCAAACCAGGCGTTCGTGCTCGGAAAGCACCTCGGCATGCAATGCCACGTCGAGATGACTCCCGGGCTGATCCGCGCCTGGTGCGAAGACTGGGGAAAAGAGGTCATCGCGAAGGCCGGGCCGTCGGTGCAAACCCCGGAGCAGATGTTCGAGCGCCTCGACGAGCGCGTGCATTCGCTCAACGCGATCGCTGCGACCCTGTACGAGCGCTGGATCGATGGATTAAAGACATAGGGAGCTTGCTCATGTCGGAGAAACCCAAACCCGGAAAGCGAACCCAGCGCACCGCTTCGGGACCGGTGACCCTGCTCGTCGGAACGCGCAAGGGCGCTTTTTTCATCCGCTCGGACCGCGCGCGCCGCAGCTGGACGCTCGCAGGGCCGCACTTTCTCGGCCAGATCGTCAACCATCTGGTGCTCGACCCGCGCGACGGGAAAACACTGCTCTGCGCCGCGCGTGCCGGCCATCTGGGGCCGACGGTATTCCGCTCGACCGACTTCGGCCGCACATGGAAGGAAGCGCAGCGCCCGCCCGCGTTCCCGAAAGCCGCTCCCGGCGAGAAGGGGCTCGCGGTGGAACACGTGTTCTGGCTCACGCCTGGCCATGCATCGCAGCCCGGCGCATGGTACGCGGGAGTTTCTCCGCCGGCGCTCTTCCGCTCCGAGGACGGCGGCGTCACCTGGGAAGGGGTCGCCGGTTTCAACGCCAACCCGATGCGCTCGAAGTGGATCGGCGGGGAGGATAACGAGGGGCCGCCCGGCGGCGCGACGCTGCACTCGGTCAACGTCGATCCGCGCGATCCCCGGCATCTCTATATCGGGATCTCGATCGGCGGTGCGTTCGAGAGCACCGACGGCGGAGCGAGTTGGCGGCCGCTCAATCAGGGTGTCGCGGCCGACTTCCTTCCCGTCAAGGACCCGGAGTACGGACACGACGTGCACTGCATGCGGCTGCATCCGCTCGTGCCCGACCGTCTGTACCAGCAGAACCACTGCGGCATTTACCGCCTCGACCGGCCGAGCGAGCGCTGGCAGCGCATCGGCAACGCGATGCCGAAGACAATCGGCGACATCGGTTTTCCGATCGTGCTGCATCCGCGCGACCCGGATGCGCTGTGGGTGTTCCCGATGGACGGCGGGACCGTGTGGCCGCGCGTGAGCCCGGGGGGCAAGCCAGCGGCCTACGGTTCGCGCGATGGCGGCCGGACGTGGCGCCGCCAGGACAAGGGGCTCCCGGCGAAGCAGGGCTGGTTCACGGTGAAACGCCAGGCGATGTGCGCCGATGCGCGCGATCCGGTGGGTGTGTACTTCGGCACGACGGGCGGCGAGGTGTGGATGAGCGCGAACGAGGGCGATCGCTGGAGCTCGATCGCGCGCCACCTGCCGGAAATCTATTCGGTCGAGGCGGCCGGCGGCTGAAGGAAATGAACGTTCTCGTCCCCTCGCAGCTTCGCGACTACACCGGGGGGCGCGCGCACGTGGAGGCGCGCGGAGCGACGCTTGCGGAGTTGCTCGCGGACCTGGAGCGGCGCCATCCGGGGATCCGTTTCCGCATGATCGACGAGCAGGACGCGATCCGGCGCCACATCAAGATCTTCGTCAATCAGGAACAGGCGCGCGACCTGGGCGCCGCGCTCGCCGCGAACGACGAGGTCGTTATCGTCGGCGCTCTGAGCGGCGGGTGAGCCTGGAAATTCTTGTCGTACCTGAAACCGTAGTTTCGGGTCCTTGACAAGAGTCGAGACCGGAGTGCATTCTCTTTCCCGTCGTAAGGGAGTCGGGACCATTGCTGGCAGGCTCCTTGTTGCAAAGTGTCTAACGGGCGCGATCTGAGGAGCTTGCTTCTCCGACTCGCGCGATTGAAAGTAGGTCTTTCTGGGGGGTCACCATGATTGGACGAATCGCATCAAGCTTGTTGATGGGAGCACTGGCTATCGCCTTGCAGATTGTCACGGCGAGCGCCGCGCTGGCGCACAGCCTGACGGTCACCGCGAGCGCGGTTTGCAACGGAAGCACAGGCGTAATCAATTACACCGCAACGGCGTGGGACACGACGAGCGTCTTCGCCCAGAACTCGCGGATCGATATCCTCGTCAACGGGGTCGTCGTTGCCACCGGCGCGTTCGTGCTTCCGACGAATTCGTTCTCGGGCTCGGTGCTGGCACCCACAGGGACATCCGCAACCGTTTCGGCGGTCGCAGTCAATAACTGGGGGGATGGGTATCCCGGGGGCCAATCCGCTTCGACCACGGTGGCCCTTTCAACCGATTGTTCGCAGGTCGGCACGGGTCGCTTCACGGGCGGCGGTTCCCAGATTTCGGTCGGTGGCGTTCGA
>DATHJM010000112.1:0-2682 GCA_035489775.1 Burkholderiales bacterium | reverse complement strand
CGAAAAAAGCCGAGCGATCGGCTTGAGTCGGATGAGGCTGTGGAAAAACGCTTCCCTCTGAACGGGAATCGTTTTTCAACGGCCTGCTAGACGACCGCGGGCGAGCGCCGGTCCTTCAGGAAATCACCGAGCACCTTCGCGGTGTGGCCCGTTTGCCGCGTCTCGATCAGACTTTCCAGCGGTCCCTGCACCACCACCCGTCCGCCCGCTTCGCCGCCTTCGGGCCCGAGATCGATGATCCAGTCCGCTTCCGCAATCACATCCAGATTGTGCTCGATCACCGCCACCGTGTTGCCCGCGTCCACGAGGCGGTGCAGCACGCGAAGGAGTTTTTCCACGTCGGCCATGTGCAGGCCGACGGTGGGTTCGTCCAGTACATAGAGCGTTTTGTTGTCGGCACCGCCTCGACCGGGGCGCGATGCAGCATTACCTTGCGCATCGGTGCGTACCTTGGCAAGTTCCGTGACGAGTTTGATGCGCTGCGCCTCGCCGCCTGAGAGCGTCGGGCTCTGCTGGCCGAGCGTCAGATAGCCCAGGCCCACGTCCTGGAGCAATCGCAGCGCGTGATGGGTCGACGGGTGCGCGGCGAAAAAATCGACTGCTTCGTCCACGCTCATCGCCAGCACTTCGCCGATCGATTTTCCCTTCCAGCGCACCGTGAGCGTCTCGGGACCGAACCGGAATCCGCGGCAGACCTCGCAGGTCACCTTTACGTCGGGCAGGAAACTCATCTCGATTTTCCTGATTCCCTGGCCCTCGCACTCCTCGCAGCGCCCGCCCTTCACGTTGAACGAAAAACGGCTGGCGCTCCAGCCGCGCATGCGCGATTCGTTCGCCTCGGCGAACAGGCGCCGGATCGCATCCCAGAAGCCGACGTAGGTCGCAGGGCAGGAGCGCGGCGTCTTGCCGATCGGCGTCTGGTCGACTTCCAGCACGCGGCCGATGTTCTCCGCACCGCGGATCGCGCGGCAACCGAACAGCGGCGCGTCTTTTCCCTTCCTGTGCTCGCCGACCCTCTGCTCGAGATTTCTGTACAGGATGTCGCGCGCAAGCGTCGACTTGCCCGAGCCCGATACGCCGGTGATCACGCTGAGCCTGGCGAGCGGCACGCACAGGTCGATGTTTTTCAGGTTGTGCAGCGACGCTCCCGCGATCTCGATCGAGGGAGTGGTGCGCGTCACCGGACGCGGCGGATGCAGCGGATGCATGAGCGGATTTTTGAGAAACCTTCCCGTCACCGAATCGGCGTTCCGCATCAGGTCGGCGGCCGAGCCTTCGGCGATCACGCGGCCGCCCTGCTTTCCGGCGCCGGGACCGAGATCGATCACGTGCGAGGCGCGCCGGATGGTGTCCTCGTCGTGCTCGACCACGACCAGCGTGTTGCCCTTTGCCTGGAGTTGCTCCAGCGTGTCGAGCAGGATCCGGTTGTCGCGCGGGTGCAGGCCGATGGTGGGCTCGTCCAGGATGTAGCACACGCCGCGCAGGTTCGAGCCGAGCTGCGAGGCGAGGCGGATGCGCTGCGCTTCGCCGCCGGAGAGCGTCGGCGCCGAGCGGTCGAGCGAAAGGTATGAGAGCCCCACCTGGTCGAGGAAGGAGAGGCGCGAGCGCAGTTCCGCGACGATGTCGCGCGCGATCTCAGCCTCGCGGCCGGCGAGCTCCAGGCCGCGGAACAGCGCTTCGAGCTTGCCCACGGGCAGCGCTGAGAGCTCGGAGATCGAGCGCTCCTGGTAGCGCACCGCGAGCGCCTCGCGGTTGAGGCGCTTGCCGTCGCAGGCAGGACAACTCTCATCCACTTCCAGCCATTCGATCCATGAGTCGAGCACGTGGTCCTCGGTGCCGGTCTTCTCGCGCTCCTCGTCCCATTCGACTTTGTCGAGCTTGAGGCCCGTTCCGTAGCACTCCGGGCACCAGCCGTGCTTGGAGTTGAACGAGAAGAGCCGCGGGTCGAGCTCGGCGAAGCTGCGCCCGCACGAGGGGCAGGCGCGTTTCGTGGAGAAGACGCG
Organism: Burkholderiales bacterium; assembly: GCA_035489775.1. Taxonomy (GTDB): domain Bacteria; phylum Pseudomonadota; class Gammaproteobacteria; order Burkholderiales; family SG8-39; genus VBDM01. The sequence continues at coordinate 679 of DATHJM010000112.1, read as the reverse complement.
CTGCGGGAGATCCATTTCCACGCGTGCCGATCGGGATTTCTCCTTGGCCTCGGCTAGACGGTCGAGTCCCGCGATCACGTGTACGACACCTTTGCCGAATTCCAGGGCGACGGCAAGTGCTCGCCGGATCTCGGCTTCGTTGTCCGCGGCGACACGCAGGTCGGCGACCGGGAGTTCCAGGGTGTGCTCCTGGAAGCGCGGGAGGCGCGGCCACTTGTCGGTCGGAAGGAACTCGCCGTCCACGCGCAGGAAAGCGTAGCCCTTGCCACGTGCCCACTTGGCGAGGTCGGTGTAGTAGCCCTTCCTGTTGACGACGAGCGGGGCGAGCAGGCCGATTCGCTGGCCGCGATAGTCGCGCAGCAGGCGCGCGGCGATTGCGGCCTCGCTCTGCGGCTCGATCGGCACCTTGCAGTCGGGGCAGTGCTGCGTGCCGAGCTTTACGTAGAGCAATCGCAGGAAGTGATAGATCTCGGTGAGCGTCGCGACGGTGCTCTTGCTTCCGCCGCGGCTGGTGCGCTGCTCGATCGCGACCGTAGGCGGAATGCCGAAGATCGCGTCCACGTCGGGACGCGCCGCGCCTTGAACGAACTGGCGCGCGTAGGCGTTGAGCGACTCGAGATAGCGTCGCTGGCCTTCGGCGAAAAGGATGTCGAAGGCAAGCGTGGACTTCCCCGAGCCG
>DATHJM010000111.1:0-4672 GCA_035489775.1 Burkholderiales bacterium | reverse complement strand
CGTCAACATCGGCATCGGCGGCTCGGATCTCGGGCCGCGGATGCTCGTGCGCGCAATGCGCAAGTTCCGCAAGCCCGGCCCGAGGCTGCATTTCGTTTCCAACATCGACCCGGCCGACCTCGAGGCGGCACTCGCAGGCCTGACGCCGGGAACGACTTTCTTCATCGTCGCATCGAAGACCTTCACGACCGCAGAAACTCTCGACAACGCCGCCCGCGCCCGTGCCTGGCTCGAGGCGGCGCTCGGAAAATCGGCCGATCTCTCGCGCCATTTCGCCGCGGTCACCGCGAACACCGCCGGCGCCCAGGCGCTCGGGGTTCCGCCCGAGCGCGTGTTTCCGATGTGGGACTGGGTCGGCGGGCGCTATTCGGTCTGGTCCGCGGTGGGTTTGCCGGTCGCGTTGGCGGCCGGCATGAACGCCTTCGAAGAGCTGCTGGCGGGAGCGCGCGGGATGGACGCTCATTTCCGCAGCGAGCCGATCGAGCGCAACATGCCCGCGGTGCTCGCGCTTCTCGAGATCTGGTACGTGAACTTTTTCGGCGCCGAGGCCCGTGCCGTGATTCCCTACAGCGAGGATCTGCGCGACTTGCCGGCTTACCTTCAGCAGCTCGAGATGGAATCGAACGGGAAACGCGTGGATCGCGACGGGAACGAAGTCGACTACGCCACGGCTCCCGTCGTCTGGGGCGCATCAGGGACGCCCAGCCAGCATTCCTTTCATCAGCTGCTGCACCAAGGGACCCATTTCATCCCGGTGGATTTCATCGTGATCGGAGGGAACGGGGAATCGTCCACCGGGCAGGCGGCGCTCGCGGCCAATGCCCTCGCCCAGGGCGCGGCCCTCGCGTTCGGCAACCCCGCGCCGGGCGCGCCGCACAAGGCCCTCCCCGGCAATCGCCCTTCGAGCACCTTGCTTCTCGAGCGCCTCACCCCGCGCGCGCTGGGCGCGCTCCTTGCGCTGCATGAGCACAAGGTTTTCGTCGAAGGCGTCATCTGGAATCTGAACAGTTTCGACCAGTGGGGGGTGGAGCACGGCAAGAACCTGGCCCGCACGCTGCTGCCGGGGCTGCTCGAGGGCCGAGACGCGGCCGGACTCGATGCCTCCACGCGGGGCCTGCTCGCGCGGCTGCGAAAACGCGATTGACTCGGACCGCTGCGGGAATTACGCTGACGCAACCGGAGAACATCATGAACGAAGACGCCTTCAACCTGAGCATCCGTAAGTTCCTGAAGATGGTCGGGGTAAGTTCCCAAAGGGAGATCGAGCAAGCGGTAGCCAGGGCGCGCGCGGGGGGCGCAATCAAGGGCAACGAGAAGTTTCCTGCTTCGGTCACGCTCGATGTCCCGGGCATCAAGCTCTCGGTCCGGTTCGACGGCAAGATCGAACTCGAATAAGCGCGTGGAGACGTCTTGAACAAGCCCCGCGAATTCGACTCTGCGCTGCTCGAGGAGATGCGGGCGCTGCTGGGCGATCGCGTCACGGCCTCGCGGAGCGTGCGCGAGCATCACGGCAAGGATGAGTCGTACTTTCCGTACGCGCCGCCCGATGCAGTGGCATTTCCCGAATCCACCGGGGAGGTGCGCGACATCGTCGATCTCTGCCGGCGCCACAAGACGCCGATGATCCCCTACGGCGTCGGCACCTCGCTCGAGGGCCACGTGCTCGCCATCCAGGGCGGGGTATGCATCGATCTTTCGCGCATGAACAAGGTACTCACCGTGCACGAGGCCGACATGGACGCAGTGGTCCAGGCGGGCGTGACGCGGAAGCAATTGAACGAGCACATCCGGCATACGGGTCTTTTCTTCCCCGTCGATCCGGGAGCGGATGCGACACTGGGCGGCATGGCTGCGACGCGCGCATCTGGCACGAACGCCGTGCGCTACGGCACCATGCGCGAGAACGTGCTCTCGCTGACCGTCGTGCTCGCGGATGGCCGAGTCATCACCACCTCGCGCCGCGCGCGAAAATCCGCCGCGGGCTACGAGCTGACGCGGCTGTTCGTCGGGTCGGAGGGGACGCTCGGAATCATCACCGAGCTCACCGTGCGCCTCTACGCCGTGCCCGAGGCGATGTCGGCGGCCACTTGCTCTTTCCCCGACATGGCCGGCGCGGTCAACACGGTGATCCAAACCCTGCAGGCCGGGATTCCGATCGCACGCAGCGAAGCGCTGTGCGCGACGACCATGAAGGCCATCAACGCATACTCGAAGACGGCTTACCGGGAGCAGCCGGCGCTGTTCCTCGAATTCCACGGCACCCAGGCGGGCGTCGAGGAGCAGGCGAAGCTGGTGCAGGACATTGCCCGCGAAAACGGCGGCATGGACTTCGAGTGGACGACGAAAGCCGAAGACCGCACCCGGCTCTGGGCGGCGCGCCACCAGGCGTATTTCGCCTGCCTGCAGCTGCGGCCTGGATCGCGCGCCGTTTCGACCGACGTGTGCGTTCCGATTTCGCGCCTCACCGAGTGCATCGTCGAAACCTCGAAAGACATCTCCCGCGCTTCGATGCCGATTCCGCTTTTCGGCCATGTCGGCGACGGCAACTTTCACTGTGAAATTCTCATCCGGCCGGACTCCGAGGCCGAGCTTGAAGAGGCAAAGGCATTCAACGAGCGCGTCGTGAACCGCGCGCTTGCCATGGAGGGCACCTGTACCGGCGAGCACGGCATCGGCTTCGGCAAGATGCGATCCCTGCGCAAGGAACTGGGAGAGGCGGTCGACCTCATGGCGAGCTTGAAGCGCACCATCGACCCGGAAAACCTGATGAATCCCGGAAAGGTCGTGGCTTTCTCGGATTAGACCTTCAGAAAGGTCTCGCGGTAGTACTTGAGTTCCTCGATCGACTCGTAGATGTCTGCGAGCGCCTCGTGCTTGCCTTGCTTGGCGAGGCCCTTCGCGAGTTCGGGCTTCCAGCGCCGCGCCAGCTCCTTGAGCGTGCTCACATCCAGGTTGCGATAGTGAAAATAGGCCTCGAGACGCGGCATGTAGCGCGCGAGGAAGCGCCGGTCCTGGCAAATCGAGTTGCCGCACATCGGCGAAGTCTTGCCGGGAACGTGTTGCGCGAGGAACGCGAGCAGTTGCTCCTCCGCGGCCGCTTCGGTCAGCACCGAGGCCTTTACCTTGTCGGTCAGCCCGGTGCGCGCGTGAGTGCTCTTGTTCCAGTCGTCCATGCCATCGAGGACCGCGTCGGGCTGGCGCACGACCAGGACCGGCGCTTCGGAGACGGTGTTCAACTGCGAATCGGTTACGACGATCGCGATCTCGATGATGCGGTCCCTGTCCGGATCGAGTCCGGTCATTTCCATGTCCAGCCAGAGAAGGTTGTTCTGGTCCTGCGCCATGCCGCTTTTCCGTGAGCCTCTGTGTAGAATGATATTGTCGCATAACCCCTCTCGTTCAATGCATTGGTTCACCGCCGTCTTTCTCGCTGCGATCGCGCTCACCACGGTCGTGCGCCTGTGGCTTTCGCGGCGCCACATCCGGTACGTCCTGGCAAACCGCAACGCAGTTCCAGCAGAGTTTCAGGGACGCATCGCACTCGCGGCGCACCAGAAGGCGGCGGACTACACCATCGCCAAGGCGCGGCTTGGTCAGCTGGAAACACTCGTTGCAGCGACGGTGCTTCTTGCATTCACTCTCGGCGGCGGACTGCAGTTTATCTCCGAGGCCTGGGAAAGGGCGCTCGAATTCGGCGGCTACGCGCACGGCATCGCGCTGATCGTTTCGATCGTGCTCGTCTCGAGCGCCCTCGATCTGCCCTTCAGCCTTTACCGCACTTTCGTGATCGAGGCACGCTTCGGTTTCAACCGCATGAGCCTTGCACTGTTCCTCGCCGATCTGGCAAAGGTCGCCGCGCTCGGGGCGCTGCTCGGGATCCCTCTGGTTTTTTTCGTGCTTTGGCTCATGGCGAAGATGGGCGAAGCCTGGTGGCTCTACGTGTGGCTCACCTGGGTGGCGTTCAATCTGATTGCCGCGACGATCTACCCCACGCTGATCGCGCCGCTGTTCAACAAGTTCTCGCCGCTGGAGGACGCGCTTTTGCGCAACCGGATCGAATCCCTGCTCGCCAAATGCGGATTTCGCTCGCGAGGGCTGTTCGTGATGGACAACTCGAAGCGTTCCAGTCACGGCAACGCTTATTTCACCGGATTTGGTGCGGCCAGGCGCATCGTGCTCTTCGACACGCTGATTTCGCGCCTCGCTCCGCCCGAGATCGAGGCGGTGCTGGCGCACGAATTGGGGCATTTCTCCCGCCGTCACGTTTGGAAGCGCATGGCTCTGCTGTTCGGCGCAGGTCTTGCGTTCTTGTGGGTACTGGGGTGGCTGATCGAGCGGGATTGGTTCTACGCGGCGCTGGGCGTGCGCTCCCAGAGTACTGCGACGGCGCTCGTGCTGTTTTCCATGGTCGCTCCGGTATTTACCTTTCTGCTGCAGCCCCTCGCAAGCCTGTATTCGCGTCTGCACGAATTCGAGGCGGACGCCTACGCGGCGCGACATGCCGACCCCCGCGACCTTGTGCGCGCCCTGGTCAAGCTCTACGAGGACAATGCGACGACTCTGACGCCGGACCCCTTGCACTCGGCTTTCTACGATTCGCACCCGCCGGCGGTACTGCGCATCGCGAGGCTGCAAACCCAACACTCCTAGGAGGCGAAACATGTCGAAGCTC
>DATHJM010000110.1:0-4543 GCA_035489775.1 Burkholderiales bacterium | reverse complement strand
CCTTGACGCGTGCTTTTTGCACGACTTCCTTCCAGCGCGCCTGCTCCTTGGCGATGAACTCGGCTCGACTCCCAAGGAATTCGCCGAGTTCATCGCCAAGGAGCAGGCGCGCTGGAAGGAAGTCGTGCAAAAAGCACGCGTCAAGGTGGAATGATGCAGGACTGGGACGTCGTCGTCGTCGGCGGCGGCAACGCCGCCCTGTGCGCCGCGCTCTCTGCAAGGGAAACGGCCAAGCGCGTGCTGGTCCTCGAGCGCGCGCCCGAGGACGAGGCCGGCGGCAACTCGCGCTTCACCGCGGGGCTCCTGCGCATCGTCTATAACGGGGCGCAGGACCTGGCGCAGCTGATCGACCTGTCGAACGAAGAGCTCGAGCGCACGGATTTCGGCACCTATACCGCCGAGCAATTCCTGGATGACATGGCGCGGGTCACCGAGTACCGCTACGATCCCGACCTCACCGAGATTCTGGTCAAGCAAAGTTTCCCCACCGCCCTGTGGATGAGGAAGAAGGGCATGCGCTTCACCGCGGCCTGGGGACGGCAGGCGTTCAAGATCGAGGGCCGGTTCAAGTTCTGGGGCGGCCTCACGCTGGAGGCGATCGGCGGCGGCCCTGGACTGGTCGAGTCGCTGACGCAGATCGCGAAGAAGAGCGGAATCGAGATCTGGTACTCGGCGCGCGCCGTATCGCTCATCACCGACGACGCCGGCGTGCACGGCGTGCGCGTGAAGCGCGAAGGAAAGACCACCGAAGTCAAAGCAAAGGCGGTCGTCCTCGCCGCGGGCGGCTTCCAGGCCAACCCCGAGTGGCGCACGCGCTATCTCGGCCCGGGATGGGAACTCGCGAAAGTGCGCGGCACGCGCTTCAACACCGGCGACGCGATCCGCATGGCGCTCGACATCGACGCGGCACCGGTGGGCAACTGGTCGGGATGCCACGCCGTCGCCTGGGAAAGAAACGCCCCCGAATTCGGCGATCTCGCCGTAGGCGATCAGTTCCAGAAGCATTCCTATCCCTGGGGCATCTATATCAATGCCGAGGGCAAGCGCTTCGTCGACGAAGGCGCCGATTTTCGCAATTACACGTACGCCAAGTACGGCCGCGTGATCCTGCAACAGCCCGGCCAGTTCGCCTGGCAGCTCTTCGATGCCAAGGTGAAGGGCCAGCTGCGCGACGAGTACCGGATCAAGCAGGTGACCAAGGTCACCGCGAATACGTTGGAAGATCTAGTGAAGAAGCTCGACGACGTGAACGCGGACGCCGCACTGAAAGAGATCGAAGCTTACAATGCCGCGGTGAGAACCGACATCCCCTTCAATCCCAACGTCAAAGACGGCCGCCGCACCGAAGGCCTCGCGATCAACAAGACCAACTGGGCCAATACGATCGACACCCCGCCCTTCGAAGCCTATGCGGTCACCTGCGGCATTACCTTCAGCTTCGGCGGCTTGCGCATCAATACGGACGCGCAAGTTATCTCGACCGATGGCGAACCCATTCCCGGCCTGTACGCGGCAGGCGAGCTGGTCGGTGGAATTTTTTATTTCAACTACCCGGGCGGGAGCGGGCTGACCAACGGCTCGGTATTCGGGCGCATCGCCGGGGCGAATGCGGCAAAGAACGCGGCAAAGGCCGTGCAATCGGAAAGCCGGTCGAAGAGAGTCGCAGGGACGTAGACACCGAACAACATCGGAGGATGAATCATGAACAAATCTGCTGAGAAGCCCGACCTCAAGCTTAGCCGCAAGGCTCCGCTTGCCACTCGCACCGACCTGACGCCCGCGGCAACGAAGGACATCGCCGCGGCAATGAACGGAATCCTGGCGGACGTGTTCGCGCTTTACATGAAGACCAAGAACTTCCACTGGCACATGAGCGGGCCGCACTTTCGCGACTACCATTTGCTCCTGGACGAGCAAGCCGACCAGATCTATGCGATGACCGACCCTATTGCCGAGCGCATCCGCAAGGTCGGCGGGTCCACCCTCAAGTCCATCGGTCACATCGCCCGCACGCAACGCGTGCTCGACAACGATGCCGAATACGTGGAGCCGCTGGACATGCTCGCCGAGCTGCGCGAGGACAACAGGGAGCTTGCGGCGCGCTTTCGCGAGGCGCATAACGTGTGCGACGAGCACCGCGATATCGCCACCGCCAGCCTCATCGAGGTGTGGGTCGACGAAACCGAGCGGCGCACGTGGTTCCTTTTCGAGGCGAGTCGCAAGGGAACTGCCACAGGGCATTGAGCGTGCGTGTGCTGCCGAACAGAATCCAGCAGCGCCTTGTTCTAGACTTTTCCTTTCGCCACGCGGCGGACTTCAATCCGCTGCAGCGGCCAGAAGGTACGCCATGAACAAATCTTCCACTGTTTCCCTCGCCTCGCTGGCGGCGCTCCTGCTCGCCGGTTCCGCGCTGGCCCAAACCGTCCCCGGTCCGTCGGGCGACGCGGTTCGCGCCGACCGGCGCTGCACCTCGGCCACGCTATCCACCGACTCCTCGACGCCGTGTTCCGATGATGTCGTGAACACGGGCGCATCGCCCGTGGTCGTGCGCGCGCCCGCCAATAGCACGGCGGGGAGCGTCAACACGAGCACGGGAACGAGCAGCGGCGGCACCGGCACGGCATCGACCGGCACTACGGGCAATATGGGCGCGGGATCCACCGCGCCTTCCATGGGCGGCACAGGCATGCGCCGGTAAGGCTCGGACCGAACCGGGTGAACAGCGCCCAGCCCGGCGCATCAGTGGAAAAGCGCGTCCGGCACGTACACCACGCCTTCGAAGATGCGCCGCGCAGTACGGACGAACGAGGCGCGTTCGACGACCGGCGCAGCGCCCGAGCAGTCGGTGACGAGGTCCACGTCGATGCGCCCGGAAGGGTGCTCGATGCCGAGCACCCCGCCGGAGAACCCGCGCGGTTCGACGTAACGGTTCGCCACCGTGCCGGGCAGCACCGCCGCCGTGGCGACGGCGAGCGCTCCGGTCACCGCGTGCGCCTTGTGGCAGGCGTGGGGGGTGAAATAACGGGAGGTGATGTTCCCTCCCCGGGCGGGACGCGAGACCAGCACCGGTTTCGGCACGACCAGCCGCGATACGTCCCCCATCCCCATGCGCCTGCCCGCCTCCAGCCGAATGGCTTCGATTTTTCTCAGCATCGCCTTGTCCGCATCCAGCTCTTCCGGCGTTTCGCGCCCGGTCTTGCCGAAGGCTTCAGCCGCCATGATCATCACCGGCATCGCCATGTCCACGCAGCTTGCGTCGATCCCGTCGATCCGGTCGAGCAGGTTCCCCGTCGGCAGAAGCTTTCCGGTCACCGCCCCGAGCGCGTCGAGGAACGTGAGCTTGATCGGCGCAGCCGGCTCGGTAACGCCGTCGATATGCGTCTCGCCCGCGTACTGGACCTCTCCTCCCGGAGTCTGGACCACGGATTCAATCAGGGTCTGGGTGTTCACGTTGAAAATGCGCACCGTGGTGGTCGGAGTTCCCGCCCGTACCAGGCCGGCTTCGATCGCGAAGGGACCCACGCCGGCAAGCATGTTGCCGCAGTTGGGCTTGGTGTCGACGAACGCCTCGGTGACCGAGACTTGCGCGAACAGGTAGTCCACGTCGACCCCCTCCTGCTGCGACCGGCTTACAATGGCGACCTTGCTCGTGAGCGTATTGGAACCCCCGATGCCGTCGACCTGCAGCGCGTGCGGAGAGCCCATGACGCTGAGCAGGACGGCGTCGCGCCGCCCGGGGTCCGCGGGCAGGTCCGACGCGAGGAAGTAAGGGCCCCGCGAAGTCCCACCGCGCATGATCACGCAAGGTATCTTGCGCTGCATGTTCAGGCGTATGTCAGTTTGTCGGCCGTACGCTGCCGAGGAATAGGGACAAGCATGGCGATGTTTACGGAGTCGGACTGGAACCGTAGGTCGAAGCTGTGATCCTACCTCATCGGGTGAATATCATGCCAAAAGCCATCCTCAGCCTTCTTCTCCTCGCGCTCGCGGCGTCGCTTGCCGGATGCGCAAATTTCGCCGCCGTCTCGAGCGGGATGCCCGCGCAGCAAGTCCAGGCGAAGCTGGGCATGCCTGAAACCGTCAGGAAGAACGCCGACGGCTCGGAGGTCTGGGAATATCCGGGGGGCCCGCTCGGCAGGCAGACCTACATGGTGACCCTGGGGTCCGACCGCGCGGTGCGGGAAATCCACCAGGTGCTGAGCGACGAATATTTCTCGAGGGTGCGCGCGGGCATGTCCCGCGACGAAGTGCGGCGGATCCTCGGCAGGCCCGGGGAGATCATGATGTTCAGCGCCCGCGACGAGGAGGTGTGGTCCTGGCGCTACCAGCAGCAGAATCCCATGTTCTTCAACGTGCTCTTCGATCGTTCCGCAGGCACGGTCAGGACCACCCAGCGGCTCGAGGAAATCCTCTTCATGGACCAGAACTGCTGAAGCGATCGGCGGAGCCATGAACGCGACATTTTCCCGCGCCGCCCTTGTGCTGTTCCCCGCCCTGCTCGCGGCAGGGTGCGCGAGCTTTTCCGCGATCAATCCGGGCGCTT
>DATHJM010000109.1:0-2391 GCA_035489775.1 Burkholderiales bacterium | reverse complement strand
AGCGAATACAAACGGCGCCAGGCGCCCATAGGGATCCGTATTACCCACCGCGGTTTCGGCAAGGATTGGCGCTATCCGATCACATCGCGCTACCGGGAACCGTACGAATAGCCGGTGATAGCGCGCACGCCTGACCAGAGGGGTTTCGACGCACGTTTGTTATACTGGCAAGCAGAAGTCAACGCGGGAGTATGGCTATGAAGAAAATCGAAGCCGTGGTGAAGCCTTTCAAGCTCGACGAAGTTCGCGAGGCCCTTGCTGAAGTCGGAGTCACCGGACTGACTGTGACGGAGGTGAAAGGCTTCGGCCGCCAGAAGGGGCACACGGAACTCTACCGCGGCGCCGAATATGTCGTGGACTTCCTGCCGAAGGTCAAAATCGAGGTCGTGGTGACCGAAAAGATGCTAGAGGGCGCGATCGAGGCTATCGTCAAGGCGGCGCGCACCGGCAAGATCGGCGACGGGAAGATTTTTGTCACCACCGTGGAGCAGGTGGTGCGTATCCGCACGGGCGAGACCAACGAGGCGGCCGTCTAGAGGCGGCATCGAGGATCAAGGGGTTTGAAGGATCGAAGGAGAGCGTACTCGCCTTGCCTCGATCCTAGGCTTTCAGCAGCACCAGCAGAGCGCCGCTTCCACCTTGATTTTTCGGGGCCTCGCAGAAGGCGAGGACTTCGTCCCGCTGCGCCAGCCACTGCAGTACTTTTCCCTTCAACACCGGCTCCCGCCCGGGCGAGCGCAGGCCTTTTCCATGGACTACGCGAACGCAGCGCAGTCCGCGCTTGAGGCATCCGCCAAAAAACTCCGCCAGCAATGACCGCGCCTCCTGCCGGTTCAGTCCGTGCAAATCGACAACGTCCTGCACTACCCAATGGCCCCGCCTCAGCTTGCGCAGCACATCGCGGGCGAGGCCGGTTCGCAGGTAGGAGGGCTCTTCCCCGGTCTCGATCGATTGATCCCAGGAAAGGGCGCCGGCGAGACTCTCGACAAGCGCGTCATGCCCGTCGAGCAGCGATTGAACTGGCACCGCCGGCGGCGGCTCGGTCTTGGACCCCGCCCGGGCTGACGATTCGAGGGGCGTAGCGTCGCGCACCGCATCGCGAAACAGTGCGGCTTCGTCTTCGGGAAGCCCGTTACTCGTGCGTTTGCGCATAATTCGTCGTCGGCACGACATCCGAGGCCTGTCGCGGGACTCAGCGCAGACCGTCCAGATATTTTTCTGCGTCGAGCGCTGCGATGCAACCGCTGCCCGCGCTGGTTACTGCCTGCCGGTAAACATGGTCCTGTACGTCCCCCGCAGCGAACACTCCCTGGATGCTGGTTGCGCTGGCGTTACCCTCGCTCCCGCCCCGGGTGACGATGTATCCGCCATTCATCTCGAGCTGTCCCTCGAAAATGCCGGTATTCGGGGTGTGCCCCACGGCGATAAACAGCCCCTGTACGTCGATTTGTTGCGTGGCGCCGGTCTCGGTGTCCTTGATGCGGACGCCGGCTACTCCCTTGGCATCGCCGAGGACTTCGTCCAAAACGTGGTTCCAGCGCATCGTAACGTTGCCTCTATCGAAGAGCTTTTTCTGAAGGATCTTCTCGGCCCGGAATTTGTCTCGTCGGTGGACCACGGTGACGTGACGCGTAATATTGGAAAGGTAGAGGGCTTCTTCCACTGCGGTATTCCCGCCGCCGACGACGGCGACGTCCTGACCCTTGTAGAAGAATCCATCGCAAGTGGCACAGGCGGAGACCCCTTTGCCCATGAACTTTTTTTCCGATTCGAGCCCGAGATAGCGGGCAGAGGCCCCGGTGGCGATGATGAGCGCGTCGCAAGTGTATTCACCAGCGTCGCCCTGGAGGCGAAGGGGCCGCTCCTGGAGGCTTACAGTGTGGATATGATCGAACACGACTTCGGTTTCGAAACGCTCGGCGTGCTTCTGGAAACGCTCCATCAGCTCCGGACCCTGCACTCCCTTGCCGTCAGCCGGCCAGTTATCCACGTCGGTCGTCGTCATGAGCTGTCCGCCGGGAGCGAGGCCCGTAATGACGACGGGTTTCAGGTTTGCCCGCGCGGCATAGACGGCGGCGGTGTAGCCCGCTGGACCGGACCCCAGTATCAACAACCGGGAATGTCTGGTTTTTTTCGACATGACGGAGTTGTGGGGACGAAGATGCGAGAATTCAATTCAATCGCGATGCGGGTCCAAATTATAACCCGGTTGAATCGCCGATCCGCCCGACGCGGCCTCCCGAAATATAGCGACTTCGACAGGACCTGCGGCGTGAGGCCGTCTTCGCGAGTCTGTTAAGATATACCGGTAGAAATCAGTCTTCCTGGGAGGACAGTGCAGATGACGGCCCCGGCTAGCGTATCGATGCTGCTCCTGCGCAACGTCCCGCT
>DATHJM010000108.1:0-9886 GCA_035489775.1 Burkholderiales bacterium | reverse complement strand
ATGGACGCGCGCGCAGACGCCGATAGGCAAGCAGCGCCAACTTGGCCGTTCGGCGCGCCGCCAGGTAGCCGCGGTGCAGCGCCGCGCGCCAGCGCTCGCGGAACACCACCACACGGAATGCCTCTTCGGGGAGGGGGCGCCACGTCTTGTGCCACTGCATGTCGGTGACCAGATTAACGCACTCGAGTGCGCCGCTGGCGACTTCGACCACCCGGGCCATCAGTACCTGCCCCGGCGAAAAGCGCGACTCGGCTTCGTGGTAGCCGATCTTGAGCACGTGCTTGCAGTGGTTCACGCAGACGGAGAATTGCGCCGCGATAGGCGTATAGCCGCGGAGCAGGAGCGTGACTTCGGGGGCGAAATCAGGGCCGCGCTGCGCCAGCAATTCCGCATAGAAGCCGCGTGTTGCCGGATTCAAGTGAACGGCCGAGCCAATGCCTGTCTCACCCTTCCAGCCCGAGCTCTCGAGTGCGAGAAACGCTTCGTAGGCTGCATTGATCCCGCCGATGGGCGCGCTTCCGAGCGTGGCCTCGTTGGCGCTCCTCACTGCATCAACCGGCACGCCGTTGACAGTCATGTGCGCGCCGCCTGATTCTTCCAGACGCTTTTGTGACTTGCGTAGACTGGCACGCAGGTTCTTGGACAGTCCAGCGAGCAATTCCGGAAACGGACGCCGCGTATCGAGCGTGTTGCACGCTGTGGCGGTCACGATTTGGGCACCTGCGGCTTTGAGCTCGCGCGCCACGAGCATCGCATGGCTCGAACCCAGGATGCGCGGCCAGTGCAGCGCATCCCAGCGTTCGGGCCAAGCGGCGAGTGCGGTGCCCAGCGCGGCTGCAATCTCCTTGATGCGGACATCGGCGGCGAGCGGAAAATCGGCGAGCCGCAGTTGCTCATGTAAGCCCAAGCTGAGGACTCGCAGGTGACGGAAACAGGAAACTGACGCATTGCTGACAATGGTCGGAACGATGGCTACTGTCCTTGCGCCGTCGAGTACTTGCACGTAGGCTAAGGACGAAGCGTCGTCCAACAGATGCATGGCGCAGGCAAGGTGCCACTCGTAGCGCGCGTACAAGTCGGCCCAGGCGTGCAAGGATAGCCACGGTTCGCGTAGCGCGCGCAAGCCAGCGAGACCGACAAGTCGTCGGGTGAGCATGGGGGGGCGGTTCAATGCACGTCGGAATCGGCTGGGTAGCTTGCCGCTTGCATACTATTCCATTTTCCCACGTGTGCCGTGCCGGCCGCGCGAGAAATCCGCATGGAACCCATCAGCGTCGTCGTCCCGACGTACAATCGCGCTGAACTCCTGCCGCGGACTCTGGCCAGCGTGGTCGCGGCGATGGCCGGAGACGATGAAATCATCGTTGTCGACGATGGCTCGACCGACGATACAGCCGACGTGCTGGGTGCCGCCAACACCCCTTGGCGCGGGCGCGTGCGCTACCTGCCATTGAAAAACGGCGGCGCCGGACGTGCTCGGAACGCTGGCATAGCCGCTGCCAGGCACGACCTCATCGCGTTTGCCGACTCCGACGACGAATGGCTGCCGCACCGGCTGGCGCTGCAGCGCCAGCCGCTGGAAAGCGATCGTGCACTCGCGTTTTGCTTCTCGGATTTCGGGCAGCTGCTCGAGGACGGCCGCATCGTGCCGCACTGGCTGGCGCACTGGAGCGGCGACACGCGCGACTGGGACGCGATCCTGGCGCCGGGACGCCGCTACGCCGAGCGGTGGCCGCTGCCCGCTACACTGCATCCGGCAGACGCGGCGGCTCGAGTACACGTGGGTTCGATGTACCTGCAGGAGTTGCATGCCAACTATATAAACGTAAACACGCTGCTCGTGCGTAGGAGCGCCGTGGGTGAAGCGCTGTATTTCGGCGTGGACCTGCCCGTCCATGAGGACTGGGAATGCTTCGCCCGCATCACGCGCGCAGGCGACTGCGCATACCTGGATGTCGATACGGCTCTGCAGCGCTCGCATCGCGGTCCACGCTTGACTCAAGCCGGCATATTCGAATCGGCCAAGGCGCGCGCCACGTTGATCGAGCGCACCTGGGCGCGCGATGTGGTGTTCATGCAGGCACATGGACGTGAGGTTGCAGCCGTGCTTGCGAGCCTGCGGCGGACGATCCTTCGGCAATTGATTCGCGTGAACCGGCGGGACGAGGCGCGCGCTCTGCTCACGCAACTCGACGGGGCATGGCCCGAACGACTCGCCTTGATGGTGCCGCACGCGGTGTTGAAGGCGGTAGGAAAAGGCGTATAAGTCGACACAGGTATCGCGCGCTAGATTTTTCGAGGCAAAAACACTATCCTTGATTGCGGAGGGCTCTTCACTACAGGCAGCTGATGGTTCCGGGAGAACCTGCGGGCTGTCGCCTCCTTGATGCATCTCACGATATCAACACAAATAATATGTCTGCACACAATTTGATTCAATTCGGGAAAGACCTGAAAGCGTTCCCGGATCTTCCCTTCAAGATGAGGAATTCGCTCCCGAGCCATCCTCTGTTTGAGCCAGAACGGATAAAGAAATTGCTGCGCACGGTTCCGCGTCGGCACATCGAGATACGCATGGTTCAGACCCGTGATACCAATGATCAAAAGTACGCTCGCGGTCAGAAGCTCGACGACGCCGATCCAGTGGAAGCTTTCGAGCGACTCGAAGAGGTGCCGACGTGGATGCTGGTGCATGAAAGCTGGATACATGACCGCGACTATAACGACTTGGTAAAGGCATACGTGGCCGAACTGGCCGGGCATTGCGAAGAAATGCAAGGCGGGATCTATGACATCGGTTGCTGGTTGTTTCTTTCCTCCAAGAGCAGCGTCGTTCATTTTCATTCCGATCCGGACCAGAGTTTCCTGAATCAGGTCAAAGGATCAAAGACCGTCTATACCTACCCGGCCAGAATTCTTCCGGAATCGGCCGTCGAGAACCTGGTGCGCTCGAGCGATCAAGGCGCGGTCAGCTACGTACCCGAATACGAAAAATCGCTGAATCCACCCGTGGTATTGAAACCCGGTGACAGTGTATTTCTTCCCTTGTACGGACCTCATCGGGTCATCAACGACGATGTCCCCTGCATCTCTTGGAACGTAGGCTTCAACACCCGCAAGAGTCTGCGGCGCAAAAAAATTCATTTGGTGAATCTGGAGCTGCGGAAATTCGGACTGCCGGTCTCATCTTACGATCGCAGCCATACCGTCGACACTCTCAAGCATTTCGCCTATTTTGGCTTCAGGGTCAAGAACAAGCTGCAGAGACTCATGGGAATTGGAGCAACGGCGAAGTGACCCATGAAGCGCGGCTCTCTCCGTGTGTCCGCAGAAGCAGTACGCCACGTCCGTTGCAGCCGAGGGGTGCATCTGGCTTGAATACGCTCGAGTGAGGTAATTCTGTTGGGAACATTCACGAAGTGACAACAAGGCAACTAGCCGAGGGGGAGTTCGAGATAACAGTCGAGATTGGTCCCCATGTTCTGCCATTGATAACAGACAGGATGTTTGTGATCCAATGGAGCAGCCTTGCGGAGCAGGACAGGAAGTTCAGCCTCCTCCAAGAACCCGCTTTTGTCATTACCTGGTATAGACAACACGAATCGCTGTTCGAGCCGATCGTTTGTCTCGGGCACAACTCCAGTGGACAGCTCGTCGGGCTGATGCCGTTGGCGCGGAGGCGCGAGGGTCGCGTCATCACGCACGCCGGCGATATTCATGCGGATTACTGCGGGTGGATCGCATTGCCGGCGATTGATGGACGTTTTGCGGAAGAGTGCTTGATAGCTCTGAAGAAGGCCCTTGGACTCAAACAGTGGGTTTGGACATGGTTGACCCCGGGGGCCCCAACTGATTTTCTCGCTTCGCGGCGTCTGAAGGAGAACGGCATCTTCGCAAGCTTCCGCACCGAGCGCTCGCCAATCTGGAATCTAGAAGATACGGGCCGCTTCGATCAGCTGGTGAAAACGAAGTCCATCAAGAACCAAATCAACCGCTTCAAGAAGAAGGGGGGATTTTTTCTCGAGCGCGTGCGTGACAAGGAGCGGACTCGAGAGCTACTGAAGCACCTGCGATTGCAGTGCGATTTTCGCCAAGAGGCGATTCAGGGCGTCCGGCCTTTCGCGGACAATCCTTGCAAGGAGCCTTTTTTCGTCGAGCGGCAGGAGTTTCCCGAGTCGAATCACTTTACCGTGTTGTGGTCCAATAACAAGCCCGTGTCCTTTCATTTCGGCGCCTGCAATGGCGACACCCTGCTGCTGGGACTGACCGCCTACGATCCGACGGAGAGCCGGAATTCGCCCGGCAAAGTGCACCTGATTGAACTCGCTCGGATGCTCAAGGAAGAAGGGTTTCATCGCATTGATCTGACTCCAGGCGGGGACCAGTACAAGGAGTTCGTCGCAAACGACTCACAGGAGCTGGTTATCCCGACGTTCCAATTCTCCCGAGCGGCGAACCTGCGAGCGGATATCGTGGAATCCGCATCGCGAAAGATAAAGAAGGCGCTGGCTGTCTTACGGGTTCACCCGGATGACTATCGGCAAACGATATCGCGGCTGAAATCGCTGCCAGCGCGCCTGAAAAGGGCGACGCCCCGGAGGCTCCTTGGCATGATCAAGCGAGTCTTCTATGAGGACGTCGTGTATCTGCAGTACACATCGGAGGGCAAATCCCAGCCGGCCGAAGTCGTGCGCGATCCGGAGATTTCCGCCCAGCGCTACGAGGATCTGCTTCTCTACGAGCAGTGCAATCCCTGGCTCGACCGCCGTCAGTTGCTTTCGGGGGCGCTGAAGCGGTTCAGCTCCGGAGAAACCCTCTACTCCGCCAGTCGCGGCGGAAAGCTGCTTCACTACGGATGGGTGGCTCCAGGAGGGCAGAGCCATCTTCTGCAGGGTGTAAATGCCACCTTCAATTCCCCGGCGGACAGCGTCGTGCTCTACGATTTCTTCACTCATCCAGAATACCGGCGCCAAGGCTTGTACCAGCGATGTCTGCGGCAGATGTTGCAAGATCTGGGCGCCGCCGGGGTTCGGAGAGCTTTCATCGGCGTCCTGCAAGGCAACGAGAGCTCCCGGCGGGCCATCGAGAACGCGGGATTTTCACTGAGCCGAACGTTCCGCAGGAAGAGGATTCTCTGGTTTGAAACTAGCGAAGAGCACGCCTTCTAACCGGCCGGCGCACCTGAAATCTCATGGCCCTGCGGCTGAGTTCCGGGTGGTCAGATCGAGGCACTCCCGGCGCCTCGAATCAAAACATTACGTACACCGACTCGCTGACCTGCTCTTCGAGCTCGACATCGACAGGGTGGTCGAGACCCGCGCGAATCAGATGCGCCAGGACCGGTTTGAGCAGATCCGCCGCCTCGCGCCCGTGCCAGGGTTTGGTCAGTTCGGCGGCAAACTCGAAAGGATCGGGCCCTTCTTCGCTCAGTGCGGCCGGCAGTTCGAACAGTGAGCGCAGGTCGGATGGCTCGTTGGCATCTACCCAGGTTGTGACCTTGTTGCCAAATTTTTCGCTGACCAAGAGGCCGCCCTCGGCGGCGAGTTTCTCCGCCACCGGCCAGAATTCCAGGTCGAACAAGCGATCGAGCTTCGCCACCAGTTTGGGCGGGTGGGATTCCGCTGCGACCACGGCGATATCCTCGCTTTCCAGGCCTTCGCCCTTTCCCTCGGGCCATGGAGGCTGTTCGGGTTTGACCAGAATGTAGTCGCCCAGAGCCAGCACATCCATCTCGGTTCGCATGAAGCACCGATACGCGTCCTGGGGGGTGCAGACGATGGGCTCGCCGCGCACGTTGAAGGATGTATTCACCACCACACCGCAACCTGTTTTGCGATGAAATTCTGCAATGAGATCGTAGAAAACGGGATGGTCTTCCCGGCGCACGGTCTGAAGTCTCGCCGAATAATCGACATGCGTGATCGCCGGGAGGTCGCTGCGCAAGCGGCGCACCACCGGAAGCAGGTCGTCATCGGCGCCGATCGCGTCGTCCAAGGGCAGCCTTCGCGACTCCTTGACCGGCGCAACCATGAGCATGTACGGGCTTTCACCCTTGAAATCAAAATACTCGGACACTCTGTCGGCGAGAACCGCCGGTGCGAACGGCCGGAACGATTCGCGGTACTTGATCCGCAGGTTGAGTTCGGCCTGCATTTCGGAATTTCGAGGATCCCCCAGGATCGACCGTGCGCCAAGGGAGCGCGGACCGAACTCGAGCCGGCCTGAAAAATGCCCCACCACCTTGCCCTGCTCGAGATACTCTGCCAACGCGCCATTGCGACTCTCGCCGTTCAGCTTCCGGAAGGGGAAACCTTGCGTCTCGAGATAGCCGCGGATCTCATCGTCGCTGAATTCCGGCCCCAGATAAGACCCGCCTTGGGCAGGCCGCCCGTCGCTTCGCATCTTGCGGGGCTGGCCGAAATAGCTGTGGTACACATCCAGCGCCACACCCAGGGCACAACCTGAATCGCCGGCGGCCGGCTGAATCCAGATCTGCTCGAAAGGCCCTTCACGGAGCAGACGCCCATTGGCAACACAGTTCAGGGCCACGCCACCCGCCATGCAGAGATTCTTCTCCCCCGTGAGTTCATGAGCCGTGCGAGCCATGCGCAGCATGACTTCTTCCGTGACAGCTTGTATAGACCGTGCCAAGTCGATCTCGCGGCGTGTAATCCGGCTTTCGGGAGTCCGTCGAGGTCCTCCGAACAGGTCGGCAAAGGCCTGGTTGGTCATCTTGTCGTCGCGCAGGAAGCCGAAATAGTCCATGTTCAGTTCCAACGAACCGTCCTGCTTCAGGTCCATCAGCTTTTCGAAGATGCGCTCCGCATAAATCGGTTTGCCGTAGGGAGCGAGCCCCATCATCTTGTACTCGCCCGAGTTCACCTTGAATCCCGTGAAATGCGTGAATGCCGAGTACAACAGACCGAGCGAATGAGCGAACCGCATTTCCTTCATCAACCGCACGGAACTGCCTTTGCCCGATCCGATCGTGGCGGTCGCCCACTCTCCCACGCCATCGACGGTCAATATGGCTGCGCTCTCGAAGGGAGACGGATAGAAGCAGCTGGCGGCATGCGAGCGATGGTGAGCGCCCTGCAATACGAGACCCTCGTAGTGAAGGAACTTTCGGATAAGCTTGGGGAAATGCAGCTTCATCCGCAACCAGGCGGGCATGATCTTCAGCCACATTTTCTCCGCGGACTGGCGGTCCACCGCCATCAGCGCGTGACATAGCCGCTCGAAGGTCAGCGCCGAGTTGTCGTAGAAAGCCACGGCTGCAAGGTCTTTCTGCGAGATGCCTGCTTCCTCGAGGCAGTAGTTGATCGCATTGTGGGGAAAGCGGCGATCATTTTTCACCCGTGAAAAACGCTCCTCCTCGCTGGCCGCCACAATTTCGCCATCCCGAATCAGCGAGGCCGCCGAGTTGTGATAGAAACACGAGATGCCAAGCACATACTTGCTCTTCGGTCTGTGAATCGGTGATCGCACGGATGCTTTCAATTCCTGCACGGGCTTCGAGGAGGTGCGATCTGGAATCAACCCGCGGGATTTAATGAACGAGGCCATGTGCTCGGCGACCATGCGGTTCGCCATGGGCGTGAAATGCCCGCCGATTTCGTAACCCAACGCCTGCCGAACGGCCCAGGGGAGCCGCGCCAGGGGCGTGCTGACATCGCAAACGTGCACGCCTTCCGAAGGAGCGTCCAGACGCGCGAAAAGCGCCTGATAGATCGGTTTCCGTCCATCCTGAAAGAATTCCTGCGTAGGAATGGGGACAATGACGACCGGCCGGGGACGGATCTCCGCGACAAACTGGCGGAGGATCGCCTCCATGAGGCGCCAGCCGGGCGAGTTCGGGGACTCGATGTCCGGGTAAGGATTCGCCGTCCTCTTCTTGACCTGCTGTATGGCCCGGGTGCCGAGTTCTCGAAGCAAGGGGAAATTACGGAGTCTCTTGAGTCCGGGGAACTTGAGATACCAATCGCGCGCCCGTCCCAGCCAGTCGGCTTGGCTCTTTCCCGCGGGATCGTCTCGATCTACCGGCCGTTCCATCGGAACAGGCACCTGATGGAGCTCGAGACGACCGTCAACGAGCCGGAAATACGGCTTTGGTACCAGAAGACGCTTTCGCGTTACCCGGTCGATGACCGGCCGATGAGATACTTGAATTCGATTGAAGCTGTCGATCTGGACGCAGAGCACGACTAGATCCGCCTCGACATCTTTTGCGAACTTCCGGTAGATCAGCAGGTGCTGGTCCGTACCCGAGCCGGAAACTCCGTAGTTCTGCACTTCGGCGCCCAACAGCTTCCCGAGCTGGTCCGAGTAACGATCTTCGTTGGCAACATTGTCGCCCGCCGTGTAAGAATCTCCGAACATCAATACGCGGAAGTGTGAGGGCTTGGGCTTTGCGTACTCGAAATCCGACCGGAAGCCGCTCGAATTCGTCACTACAAAATGGCCGCCGTCCTCTCCCGGAATGCGCGCGCGCAAATTGGGCACAAATACGTGTCCGACATCCGGGTCGTACCGGATGAGCATTCGGTGTGTGCTTTCGCGGAGGAGAAACATGGAGCTCGCAATACTAACATAGGCGTTTTCGCCGTCCATTGCTCACGGTGAGAGAACGCGCTGGGTAAGAGCTTAGATAAGGAAGAGACGAACCTCAGCTATGCACAGTGCAAGATCATTTCTGCTCTTTCTCGTCGTGATCTGTTCGCTGAGCGCTGCCGGACGATCCTTCGGGACCGAGCTGGTCAACATAGAATCGGTGATACTCAGGAACCGGGTCGTCGTGCTGGACAGCGTAGTGGTGAAAAAAGCCCTCTACGTCGCATTTTCCCTCGCTTCGGAAGGGAACACGCGCAGGCGACTTGACGTTCGAGGGCGGCTTTTCAGCAACGGCGCGCTCCTGTCCGAGGCTTCTCTGGCAGCGCTTCGAGAGCGCACGGGAAATCTGGTGTTTGACCTTCCTTACGAGATGCCCGGTGGCGCATACACGATTTCGGTTGCCGCGTACGATGATCGTAGGAACGAGGTGGCGTCTGGATCGCGAACGTTGGATCGGTCGGACCTGAGGAGCAGTGTTGGCCAGGCGCACGATATCTCCGCAGCGCCGCCTACAGAAATTCCGCACGCGAAGAAGCCCGAAGATCCGCGGCTGGCTGATGCCTTCAAGTCTCGCGGATATGTCGTATTCGCACGGTCGCCACTGGCCTACATATTCCGCGAAAGCAGGCCGAAGGGGCATGAAGTGATAGATCAACTTTCGGGACGTGCCGTTCGGAACGCCTCGGTGGTCCTGAATTTCTCTCTCTATCCCTTGCGGGAGCTTGGAAAAGTAAGAATCAGCATAAGTGAACTGCGTAAAGGCCAGGCAGTGCTGTCGAAGAACCACGTTCAATTGGCCTGCGTCGAGTCTGTCCCGGATACGGCAGGGATACCCAAGGGGCAGTTCCGATCCGTTCCGGCGTTGCTTAGACCGCTGAGACCGACAGAGATATACATGCGGGATTGCTGGAGAGTCTGGATCACGGTCACGTTGCCCAAGGATGCCCTTCCAGGGACATATTCCGGCGCAGTGACCATTGTCCCCGAGCATGCGGAGCCCACTCGTCTGCCAATGAGGCTGACGGTCGCGCCCATTTCCGTCGAGGATGTTCCCGGAGTGGACTACTGCATGCTCATGACCTACGAGTTCGTGGAACTGGCCATGCCTTGGAGCAGGGAAGAGAAAAGGAAGATTTATGTTGCAGCTGCCAATGTGCTGAGAGACTATCGGCAGCACGGCATGACTACTTTGTGCCTTCATTCCCCCTTCGTTCTCATGACGGGAAAGGATGGCATGCCCGTTCTGGTCGACATATTTGCCCCATGTACCACACGA
>DATHJM010000107.1:0-5071 GCA_035489775.1 Burkholderiales bacterium | reverse complement strand
CGCCCTGATCGCCTGGCTGCCGGAAAACATTCCTGCGGGCGACGAAACGACGGTGGTGCACGGCGACTACCGCATGGACAACCTGATTTTCCATCCGGACGAACCGAGAATTCTCGCCATCCTCGACTGGGAGCTGTCCACGCTCGGCCACCCGCTCGCGGATTTCTCCTATCACTGCATGAGCTGGCATATTCCGCCCGGGCAGTTCCGCGGCATCCAGGGGCTGGCCCTCGCCGCGTTGGGGATTCCGGACGAGTCTCGATACATTGCGGCATACTGCGCCCGCACCGGCCGCGGGGAGATGGAGCATTGGGATTTCTATCTCGCCTACAATCTCTTCCGGATCGCCGCGATCCTGCAGGGCGTGATGAAGCGCGCGCTGGAGGGCACTGCGGCGAGCGCCCAGGCGCTCGAGGCGGGCCAGCGCGCCCGCCCGCTCGCGGAGCTGGGCTGGAAATACGCCGAGAAGGCGATGAGGCAGCCGTAGCACGAGGCCGAATGGATTTTGCCTACTCCGACAAGGTGAAAGCGCTGCAGGGAAAGCTTGCGCGCTTCATGGACGAGCACGTCTATCCGAACGAGCGCCGCTTCGCGGACGAGGTCGAAGCGAACCGCGCCAAGGGCAATCCCTGGGTGCCTTCCAAACTCATCGAGGAGCTGAAGCCGAGCGCGCGCGCCGAAGGTCTCTGGAACCTTTTCCTGCCGCGCTCGCCGCGCGCGCCCGAAGGTCTCTCCAACCTCGAATACGCGCCGCTGTGCGAAATCATGGGGCGCGTGCACTGGGCGCCGGAAGTGTTCAACTGCTCGGCGCCCGATACCGGCAACATGGAGACGCTGGAGCGCTACGGCTCCGAGGAGCAGAAAAAGCAATGGCTGGACCCGCTGCTTCACGGAGAGATCCGCTCGGCTTTCCTGATGACCGAGCCCGAAGTCGCTTCGTCGGACGCAGCCAACATTCAATGCCGCATCGAGCGCAACGCAAGCGGCTACACCGTCAACGGGCGCAAATGGTGGTCATCGGGCGCGGGCGATCCGCGCTGCAAGCTCTTCATCGTGATGGGCAAGACCGATCCCGGGGCGGCGAAATACGCGCAGCAGTCGATGATCCTCGTGCCGCGCGATGCGCCCGGGGTGAAAATACTGCGCCCCTTGAGCCTCTTCGGGTACGACGACGCGCCCCACGGACACATGGACATCGCTCTGGAGAACGTGCGCGTGCCGGCTTCGAACATCCTGCTTGGAGAAGGCCGCGGCTTCGAGATCGCGCAGGGGCGGCTCGGGCCCGGACGCATACACCACTGCATGCGCCTCGTAGGCGTCGCCGAGCGCGCGCTCGAGTACATGTGCAAGCGGAGCCTGGAGCGCGTGACGTTCGGCAAGGCGGTCGCCGAGCGCACGGTGACGCAGGAGCGGATAGCCGAGGCCCGCATCATGATCGAATCGGCGCGGCTGCTGGTGCTCAAGGCCGCGCACATGATGGACACGGTCGGAAACAAGGCGGCGCGGGCCGAAATCGCGATGATCAAGGTGCTCGCCCCCAACGTCGCGTGCAAGGTGCTCGACTGGGCGATCCAGGTGCACGGCGGCGGCGGCATGTCGCAGGATTTCCCGCTCGCCTACATGTACGCGCATTCGCGCACCCTTCGCCTCGCCGACGGGCCCGACGAAGTGCACCGCAACGCGATCGCGAAGCTCGAGCTCTCGAAGCACATCGCAGCGCCGAAGCGCTGAGTGATTACCTTGTCGTCCCCGCGAAGGCGGGGACCCAGCGACTTTCGAAGAACGACACTGGATTCCCGCTTGCGCGGGAATGACGGCATCGCCGTCAATTGGTCCTCATCGAGAAAGCCCAAAGGACAAGGGTGGCAGCAAGAAGCGCGAGCGCGGAGAGCGCGAGCGACCAGTGGACGCCGATCAGGCTGCCGAGAACGCCGACGGTGAGCCCGCTGAACGCGCGCATTCCGCTGTTCGCGGTGTTGTAGAGCCCGATCAGGCGGCCGCGCAGCTGCGCCGGAGCGTGCACCTGGACGAGCGTCTGCGACATGGCGCTGAAGGCAAGATTCAGGAACCCGGCTACGAACATCAGCGCTACGGCGAGGGGATAGTTCGTTGCCGCGGCAAAACCGGTGACGACCAGGCACCACAGGACGGTGAAGACGATCGCGGTCTGCGGGCGCGCCTGGAGCAATCCCCGGCTCTCGAGAACGAGGCCTCCGGCGAGCGCGCCCGCGGCGTTGGCTCCGAGCAATATGGTGTAGCGCACGCCGGCCTCGTCCGTGCCCAGGTCGTGCGCGTACTCCGGCATCTGCGCCTGGAACGCGTTGCCGACGAAAAGCGAAGAGACTCCCGCCAGGAGGATCATCGAGAAAATCGTGCGGTTGCCCGAGACCTCGCGCAGCAGCGCGACCGTGTCGGCGAGGCCCGCCGCCCGCCGCTGGCGCCCGCGCTCCTGGCGGCGGTGGCCGTCGTTGGGGATTTTCCAGAGCCACAGGAACAGGGGAAGGTAGATGAGCGCGTTCGCGAGAAGCCCCGCGGGCGGACCGAGGGCGAGCATCAGCCCGCCGCCCACCGCGGGCCCCATCAGCAGGCCCAGGTAGCGGCCCGTCGCGTTCAGGCGGATCGCGCTTTGCAGCTCCTCGGACCCGACGATGTCGTGGATGAGGAGCTGGCTCGCCGGTCCCCAGATCACTCCGGCCATCCCGTGCACGGTCAGGAGGACCATCGCGTGCCACATCTCGATCGTGTCCGTGAGGAAGAGAAGGCCCCACGCGAGCGACACCCCCATGAAGAGCAGCAGCGCGAACTGGATGATGCGCCTGCAGTCGTAGCGGTCCGCGAGCGCCCCGAAGTACACCGAGAAAAGAAGAAACGGCAGCCAGTGGGTGAGCACGGCGAACCCCGCGAGCGCCGGCGAGTGGAATTTCTGGAACATCACCCAGTAGCTGATGACGTGCTCGACGTTGTCGGCCATCATCGCGGCCGCCGACGTGGCGAAATAGGCGCGGAAGCTCCCGTGACGGAGCGCCGCGAAGGCGACTTGCGCCGGGGCGGCCCGGGACGGCTCGGTCATCGCTTCCGGTCGGGAAGCGGCGGGACGGGGCGCGGCCTGCGGTCCGGGCCGATGGCGACGTAAGTGAGCGTCGCCTCGGTCACCTTGACGGTCTCGACGTCGGAAGGATTGCGCTGCGCGTAGACCTCGACGTTGACGGTGATCGAAGTGGTGCCCACGCGCACGATTTCGCAGTAGACGGAAAGCACGTCGCCGATGAACACGGCCTGCTTGAACTGGAACGAGTTGACCGCGATGGTGGCGACGCGGCCGCGCGCATGGCGCGCGGCGAGCACGCCTCCTGCGATATCGACCTGCGCCATGATCCAGCCGCCGAAAATGTCGCCGTGCTGGTTGGCGTCGGCCGGCATGGGCACCATGCGCAGCACCGGCTCCTTGTTTTCAGGCAGCTTCGTCACGAATCGATCCCCTGCTGCAAAAGTTTTGCAATGGTACCGTGAAGGCCGGGATCAGCCCAAGGCCGCTTCGATGCGCGCGGTCATGGTGGCGAGCGCCGCGCCGCGCTCGTGGCGGGCGTAGCGATCGGCGAACTCGCGCGCCTTTGCCGCATAGCCCGCCTTTGCGGCGAGCGCCTCGAGCGCGGAGGCGTAGTCGGCGTCCGGCACTTCCGGCGCGATCCCGAGGCCCGCGCCGAAGCGCACCAGTCGCCGCATGATGAGGAACTGCTCGAGCTGGGTCGGGAGGAGCAGCACCGGCTTTCCGGCAAGCAGCGCCTGCGCGGTCATCTGGTGGCTCCCGTGGCACACGACCGCGTCCGCCTGCGGCAGCATCTTCGACACCGACATCGCTTCGGCCGGGAAGCGGATCGAGCCTCCTTCGTATTTTTCGCGGAGTTTCGGGTCGATGCCGCGGCAGAAAACGAGCGCCGGGGATTTCGACGCCGCGATCGCCGCGAGCAGGGGATCGAGCCCCTTGAAATACGAATAGAGGTAGGCGAAGAGGCGCGGACCGGCACCCGGCGGCCAGTCCGGCACCGCCTTGCCTTCGCCGGAGTCGGTGATGCCGTAATAATCGGAAGGCCCGCGCTCCGGGTAGATATCGAGCTCGGGATAGGTGAGCAGCATCGAGCGGCCGGCGAACAGCTCGCCGATGGTCGCGAGCGGCCGCACGCCGTGGCCCGAGAGCACGGTGTTGATCGCATGCAGCACCCGGCGGTCCGCCGCCTCCAGGCGCGCGCGCGGCGCGGGCTCCCAGTCGCGCAGCGGCGGCGAGGGCATCGCGGGCGGAGGGACGTGGAAGCCCTGCGAAATCTCGAAGCTCGGTATCCCGAGCGTCAGCGCGGCGAGGTGCGCCGCGGGCGCGACGTTGGCGACCACCGCGTGCGAGCCCTCCAGGCGCTCGCGCCAGGCATCGACCAGCGCCTTGTGCTGCGGCGGATCGTGATAGCCGAAGTTGAGCAGGATCTCGCCGAGATTGAGAGGATTCTGGATCGTCGGCGGCCCGGACCAGATGGGCGCGCCCTCGCGCGGGATCTCAGCGGCGCCTTCGAGATCGGCGCCCGCGGAAATATCCCGGAGAAAAAAGCGCGCGTCGTGCCCGCGCGCCTTCATCGCGGCCGCGATCGGCAGCAGGGTCGTGACGTGCCCCGTGCCCGCGCCCAGCTCCCAGGCGAAGTCGATTTTCGCCATTGTCTCCGTCACTCCCGCGAAAGCGGGAGTCTAGCGTCGTTTGAGACAAGTCACTGGATTCCCGCGTCCGCGGGAATGACGGTTTCCGAAAAACAAAGCCCGCCTTGCGGCGGGCCTCCAGTGTAGCAGCTGCCGGCCTTACTGGACCACGCACTCCAGGCTGGCGCCGGCGTTCAGGCTGGTCGGCCTGAGCGATTGCCCGAAGCTGGGCGGCGGGCTGACCTGCGGAAGATTCGGCGGCGGCGGGACGAGCCTCGGCGGCAGATTGATATTGCTGGAGAAGGCCGTCTGTCCGACGCCGACCAGCTGCTCCACGCCGCCCGAGATGAATGCGATCTGCCCGTCGGCCACCGTGACGTATACGCCCGGCGGG
>DATHJM010000106.1:0-3564 GCA_035489775.1 Burkholderiales bacterium | reverse complement strand
AGCGCCAGGTCCACGCCCGCCGCGTCTGCGGCGCACCGGCGGGTGTGATCGTCCGGCGTTGCACCGATGCCGCCGAAACTGAAGACGATGTCTTCCGAGGCGAGCGTGCGCCTGAGCGTCGCAGTAATGAGCTCGGGGTTGTCGCCGAGGTACTGGCACCAGTCGAACCTCATTCCGCGGGCCGCGAGAATTTCGATGAGTTTGGGAAAATGCTTGTCCTCCCGCTTGCCGCGAATGATCTCGTCGCCGATGATGATCGCCCCAATCCCCATCTCACACCGGCGTCGCCGCACCCTCGATCGGCTCGCTGCGCAGCTCTCCGAGGCGCTCGAGGCCGTAGTGGATGAAAGCGAGCCCGCCGTACACCGGCATGAAGAACCCGAGCACCGGGACATGACCGACCAGCGCGAGCGCGACGCCCAGCAGAAACAGCTCGCCCCGATGACGGCGCACGATCTGCGCGATCTCGGCGGCGGTCGCGTGCTCCGCGAGCGCGTCGTAGCGGAACACGCGCTGGTTGAAACAGCCGAACAAGGCGATGGGCAGCACCGGCCACAGCAGCGGAACCAGCCACAGCGGCAAGCTGACCGCGAAGAGCAGCGCAAACAGCATGAGCGCGACGAGAGCATTCCAGAGGCTGCCGGCGAAAGTACCCCCCTTCCGGCGGGCAAGCCCCGGATAGTCGCGCCCGCCGACATGGGCGGCCATCGCCGGCATGGAAACGACGCTGATGATCAGCACGGCCGTGATCAGAACCACGGGCACGAACAACAGCAGCAGGAGGATCCAGACGAACCATGCCGCAATGAGCTTGAGCGGCCAGACCGAGACCGCCCACTCGTAGGGCGGCCACTGGTGCAGCTGGGCGGCGATCCACTGCGCGGCCTCGCCCCAGTAAAGCACGGCGAGCGTCACCCATAGGACGAGCGCGACGATCACCGGCCATACCATGAGCCAGAGCATCTTCGGATGCAGCAGGCTGGCAAGCGCCTTTAACAGCGCGGCAATAATCCTTTCCATTCCTCTCTCATCCGCCCATAGTCTGCCACATCTTGCTGAGGCGCTTGACCGAAACCGGCACCGGCGTTTTCAGCTCCTGGGCATAGAGCTGCACGCGCAGCTCCTCGAGCAGCCAGCGGAATTGCTCGAGCCGCGGATCGGGCGCGCCCGACTTCGCCTGCTTCACGCGCTCGCGCTGCCACTGCGCAAACAGCGGCGCAAACTCCGCGGCGAGGCGCGCATCGCGCTGCGGATCCGCGCGCAGCTTGTCGAGCCGCAGGCCCGCAGCCTTCAGGTAGCGCGGGAGGTGCTGCAGCCGCTCGTAGGGCGTCCGTTCGATGAACCGCTTGGGGAGAAGTCGGGTCGTGCTCTCCTGGATGTCCCGGCAGGGCTCGGGAAACGCCTTGAACGTCTGCTGCAGCTTTTTTTGCAGCGCTGCGTGCTCGGCGAGAATCGTTCCCGCGAGCCGCGCGATCTCCCCGGCGAGCAGCGTGACGCGCGAGCGCGCTTCGTCGCGGCGCCGTTCAAACTCGGCGCGCGAGCGCGGCCAGGGCTCCTGCATGCAGGCACGATCGAAAGCCGCGGCAAGCAGCTGCTCCTTCAGCTCGGCGACCTCGCCGAAGGCGGCGAACTGAAGCGCCATCGTCTGCGACCCCGGAAGGCTCTTCTCGATGTGGCGAGCCTGCTCCTTCAATTGCAGCCTGAACAACCGCCGCAGCCCCGGCCGATGCGCTTCTCGCGCCTTCTCCGCGGAATCGAAAACCTCGAGACTGACGGAATCTTCGTGATCCACCAGACCCGGATAGCCGATGAGCGTCTGGGAGTCTCGCCGCACCTCCATCACCTCCTCGAGATCGCCGAAATCCCAGGTGGTGACTTTCGCTGCTGGCGCATCTGCCCGCGCGAGCTCGGCAAACTGCTCTCCGGCCTTTTGGCCGAGCTCGGCGCGCAGCTGGCCGAGGTTGCGACTGGTCGCGAGCTGCCGGCCGTACTCGTCGACGACGCGGAAATTCATCGAAAGATGTGCGGGCAGCATTTCCTGCCGGAACGCATCGAGCGGAACCGCGAGGTTCAGCTCGCGGCGCGCGTAGCGCGCGATGGCCTGAGCAAGCGGCGCATCCGCGCGCTCGTTCGCTCGAAGGAACGCGTCGACGAACTCCGGAAGCGGGCCGAACTGGTGGCGGACCTTCTGCGGCAGCGACTTGGCCAGGCGCGTGATCTTCTCGCGCGCGAGCCCCGGCACGAGCCAGTCGCACCGGGCCGCATCGACCTGGTTCAGCGCGAGAAGCGGCACGGTGAGCGTTACACCGTCGCGGGGCGAGCCCGGCTCGTGATGGTAATCGAGCGCGAAACTGCGTCCCGCCATCTCGAGCTGGTGGGGAAACTGCTCCGTCGTGATCCCCGCCGCTTCGTGGCGCATCAGATCCTCGCGCTTGAGGAAGAGCAGCTGCGGATCTTTCGCTTCCGCTTCGCGGCGCCAGCGGTCGAAATCTGCGCCGTTGTGCGTGCCTTCGGGGACGAGGCTTTCGTAAAACGCGTGGATCAGCTCGTCGTCCACCAGCACGTCGGGCCGGCGCGACTTGTGCTCGAGCTGCTCGATCTCACGGGTGAGCTTGCGGTTGTGCAGAAAAAACGGCGCGCGCGTCTCGTAGTCGCCCTCGACCAGCGCCTGCCGTATGAATATCCTTCTCGACTCGACCGGGTCCATCGGGCCGTAGTGCACGCGCCGCTTTGCATACAGCGGCAACCCGTAGAGCGTTCCGCGCTCGAACGCGGCGACGCGCGCGGGCTGCTTCTCCCAATGCGGTTCGTATTGGTGGCGCTTGACCAAGTGCGCACCGACCGACTCGAGCCAGTCGGGCTCGACGGTCGCGACGCAGCGCGCGTAAAGGCGCGTGGTCTCTGTCAGCTCCGCCGCCATGACCCAGCGCCCGGCCTTCCTTCTCACGCCCGACCCGGGATGAATCCAGAAGCGGATGCCGCGAGCACCCAGATAATTTCCTTCATCGGTCTTCATGCCGACGTTGCCGAGCAGGCCCGCGAGCAGGGCCTGATGCACCTGCTGATAGGTGGCAGGCGTCTCGGAAATACGCCACCCGAGCTCGGCAGCCAGCTCCTTGAGCTGCCCGTGAATGTCGCGCCATTCGCGCATGCGGTTGAAGGACAGGAAATGCTCGCGGCATGCCTCGTGCAGCTTGCGGACGGATTTTCTGTGCTCGAGCGCTTCCTCGAAGAACTTCCAGAGCTTCAGCCAGGAGAGAAAATCGGACTTCTCGTCGCTGAAGCGCTTCTGCGCTTCATCGGCCGCCGCGGCCCGTTCGCTCGGCCTCTGGCGGGGGTCCTGCACCGAGAGCGCCGCCGCGATGACGAGCACCTCGCGAAGCGCGTTCTCCGATTTGGCCGCGAGCACCATGCGGCCGATACGCGGGTCCACCGGCAGCTTCGCGAGCTGCCTCCCGACTTCTGTGAGCTCGTTGGCTTCGTCCACGGCCCCCAGCTCGGCGAGCAGCGCGTAGCCGTCCTGGATGGCCTTTGAATGGGGCGGATCGATAAAGGGGAACTCCT
>DATHJM010000105.1:0-7171 GCA_035489775.1 Burkholderiales bacterium | reverse complement strand
TCTTCGCCAGCCAGATCATCACCCGCGCCCAGCCGGAGATGATGCGATAGCGTGTAAACCGCGGCAAAGGAAAGGTGGCGAGGGCGATGATCGAGTATGGTGGGGTGAGGATGATCTGGGCGATGAGAAAGACGAGCGAGCGCAGAAAGATCATTGACACAGCGCGTACGCGACCGCGGCCAGATCCGGATAAACGGCGGTCCCTTCCGGAAGCTTGCCGGCGGCGCGCGTTTTCGCGCCTTTGCCGGAGAGCACCAGGATCGGATGGGCTCCAACCGCGGCTGCGGCCTGGAGGTCGCGCAGGCTGTCGCCCACGCAGGGCGCCTGATCGAGCGCGATGTTGAATCGCTCGGCGATGGCAAAGAACATTCCCGGATTGGGCTTGCGGCACGGTGACTGCGACTCGGCCGTGTCCGGGCAATAGAACACCGCCTCGATGCGTCCGCCCGCCTGATTCACCGCCTTGTGCATCTTGGAGTTGATGGCATTCAGGCTTGCCATGTCCATGAGACCGCGACCGACCCCCGATTGGTTCGTGGCGACCACGACGCGCCACCCGGACTGCGTCAGGCGCGCGATCGCCTCGACGCTCCCGGGGATCGGCCGCCATTCGTCAGGATGCTTGATGAACTCATCGCTGTCGAAATTGATCACGCCGTCGCGGTCGAGGATGATGAGCTTCATGCTGCGAGCTTGGAGATATCGGAGAACCGATTCATCGCCTTGCGCATGTCGGTGAGGAGCGCAAGGCGATTTTCGCGAAGCTTCTTGTCGTCCGTCATGACCATGACTGCGTCGAAGAACGAATCCACGGGACTCTTCAGAGACGCAAAGGCTTTCAGATATCCGGCGAAATCTCCAGAGTCAAAGAGAGGCCTCGCCGAACGGGATACCGTCTGCAAAGCCTCGAAAAGCGCGATTTCGGCGGGCTCCTTAAGTGCTGAGACGTCGGCATCGGCAAATGACTCGCCCTTATTCTCCGCTTGCCTAAGAATGTTGGCGATGCGCTTATTTGCCGCGGCGAGACTGGCTGCCTCGGGAAGTGCGGAAAAGGCGCGAACAGCTTCGAGCTGCTTGGGGATAAGGGCTATCGCAACCGGGTTCAGGCTGAGGACCGCCTCGACCTCGTTTGCGGAATAGCCGCGCTCGAGGAAATAGCTGCGCATGCGTTCCGTGAAAAACATCTTGAGATCCGTTTGCGGCTTACCTCTGAAAGGCCCGAAAGCCGCGTCCAAGAGATCCCTTAGGGACAAAGGAAGCTGATTTTCGACTACGATCCTGACGACCCCAAGAGCGGCACGGCGAAGTCCGAACGGGTCCTTGTCTCCGGTCGGCAGCTCCTTGATGATGAACAAGCTCGCGAGCGAATCAAGCTTGTCGGCGAGCGCTACGGCACTGGCGATCGGCCCTTCGGGAAGCTTGTCGCCGGCGAAGCGCGGGCGGTAATGCTGCTCGATCGCATCGGCAACTTCACGCTGCTCGCCATCGTGCAGCGCGTAGTAGCGCCCCATGACGCCCTGCAGCTCTGGAAATTCGCCGACCATGGTGGTGGGCAAATCCGCCTTGGAAAGCTCGGCGGCGCGCTCGGCCAGCATGATATCCGCGCGAAGCGAGCGCGCAATTTCGCCGGCCAGCAACTTGATTCTCTGCACGCGTTCGAGTTGGCTGCCGACTTTGCTGTGGAACACGACTTTCGCCAACTGCGGAACGCGCGCCTCGAGCCGGATCTTCCGGTCCTGATTGAAAAAGAACCGCGCGTCCTCGAGCCTGGGCCGGACGACCCGCTCGTTGCCGCCAATGATCGGGCGCGGATCATCGACACGCATATTGGAGACGATGAGGAATTTGGGCAGCAGCTTCCCGTCTGGGGCGAACAGCGGAAAATACTTCTGATTCTGGCGCATGGTGAGGATCAGGCACTCGTGCGGGACCTCGAGAAAGGAGGTGTCGAAGGTGCCAGCGTAAATTGCCGGGAACTCGACCAGCGCGGTGACTTCGTCCAGAAGATCCTGATAGTCGCCGAGGCTCGCCTTCTGACGCTTGGCCTCGACCTGCAGTTGCTTGTCGATTTCGGATTTGCGCGTCGCAAAGTCGGCGATGACACGGCCATTCTTGAGCAACCTTGCCTCGTACTCGTCGGCGTTCGCTAGGCGAATCGACGCCGCACCCATGAATCGGTGTCCGCTCGTCGTGTTGCCCGCGAGCACGCCTAGAACGGTGCCCGGGACTACGCGCTTGCCGTGCATCATCACCAATCCGTGCACGGGGCGCACGAACTGCGCTTCGCCTTCGCCCCAGCGCATGATCTTTGAAACGGGGAGTTTCTTGATGACCTTATCGACAATGCTGGGAAGAACGGAATCAAGCTTGACGCCAGACATCTTTAGACGAGCTACGACGATCTCTCCTTTCGAAGTCTGACGACGCTCAAGTGCCTCCGGCGTGATGTTGTGCTTCTTCGCAAAACCTTCAACAGCCCTGCTGTTTGAACTAACAGGACCTTCCATTTCGTGCTCCGAATCGAGACCCAGCGCCCGAACATCCTGAATCAGAACCGCCAACCTTCGAGGCGTCGCAAACTGCTGCTTCGAGGCAACACGATCCTTTAGGCGATGCCGAACGATCTCAGCCACCAGTTGCTCGGCGAATGCCTCGCCAAGCAGCCGAAGAGGCTTCGGCGGCAATTCTTCCGTCAAAAGTTCAACGAGCAGGCTCGCAGTTGCGGGACCTTTAGCAGGTTTCTTCTTGACCACCGCTCAGGCCCGGATTCTTTTCGTCGGCGGCTGCGGCCTCAGCATCGGAAACCCGAGCTTTTCCCGAGAATCGTAGTACGCTTGCGCGACGAGCCGCGAAAGTGCGCGCACGCGCGCGATGTACGCCGCGCGCTCGGTGACCGAAATCGCGCCCCGCGCGTCGAGCAGGTTGAAGGTATGCGAGCAGTTCAGCACCATCTCGTAGCCGGGAAGGGCGAGGCCCTCCGCGATCAGCCGCTTCGCCTGTGACTCGTAGTCATTGAACTGCGACAGCAGCCAGTCGGCGTCGCTCGCTTCGAAGTTGTACTTCGACTGCTCGACTTCGTTCTGGTGGTAGACGTCGCCGTAAGTGACGCCGTCTACCCATGTGAGATCGAAAACGCTTTCTCTTCCTTGCAGGTACATGGCGAGGCGCTCGAGCCCGTAAGTGAGCTCGCCCAGAACCGGCCTGCAGTCGAGGCCGCCGACTTGCTGGAAGTAAGTGAACTGGGTGACCTCCATCCCGTTCAACCACACTTCCCAGCCCAGCCCCCATGCGCCGAGCGTCGGCGATTCCCAGTCGTCTTCGACAAAACGAACGTCGTTCTTCCGGAGATCGATGCCGAGCGCTTTGAGGGAGCCCAGATATAAATCCTGCAGATCATCGGGCGACGGCTTCAGCACGACCTGATATTGGTAGTAGTGCTGCAGGCGGTTGGGGTTGTCGCCGTAGCGTCCGTCCTTGGGCCGTCGAGAAGGCTGCACGTAAGCGGCGCGCCAGGGCTCGGGGCCGATTGCGCGCAGGAACGTCGCGGTATGAAACGTTCCCGCACCCATTTCCATGTCGTAGGGCTGCAGGAGAGCGCAGCCCTTGCCGCCCCAGTAACTCTGCAGCTTGAGAATCAGTTCCTGGAAGGTGAGCATGAGCGCGTGGTGACAGCGACGGATTCTACCGGCTTTCCCCGACCCGACCCAAGCTGCGGCGGCGGATGAATACGAGCGCTCCGAGCAGTACGACACACACGAGGACGGTCGGGGTGTTGCCGAATCTGACGTAAGGCGACGCCCCCACATAGCCGCGCACTTCGCCCGTGAGGATGCCTTCGGTAAACTGCGGCAGCTTCGCAACGACCCCGCCGCGAGGATCGATGATGGCGGTCATGCCGGTATTGGTCGCGCGCAGCATGGCGCGTCCCGTCTCGAGCGCGCGCATGCGCGAGATCTGCAGGTGCTGAGCCGGGGCAAGCGAATCGCCGAACCAAGCGACGTTCGAGACGTTCACCAGCAGCGTCGCTTGAGGAAGCTGGCGGATGATCTCCTCCCCGAAGGCGTCCTCCCAGCAGATGTTCGGTGCGACGAGCTGGCCGGCGAGCGCGAGCGGCTTCGGGTTTTTCGGACCCAGGGAGAAATCCGAGAGCGGAATCGCGAAGGTCTTCACAACCCAGCCGAAGCCGGGGGGCACGAACTCGCCGAAGGGAACGAGGTGCGACTTGTCGTAGCGTTGCGAGGGCGAAGCGCCCACGCTGATCACGCTGTTGAAGTAGCGACCTTCCCGGTCCCGGATGGGTACGCCGATGAGAACGTCGGCGCGACGCTCGGCAGCGATTCGCGCGATGTCTTTCAGATAGCCGGGATCGACGGCGTCGAGAAACCGCGGAATCGCGGTTTCGGGAAGCACGATGAGTCCGGCCTGGCTCGCCTCGATCAGCCGCCCGTAGGTGGCCAGCGTCGCCGCGTATCGATCCGGCCGGAACTTGAGATCCTGGGGGATGTTTCCCTGGAGCAGCGCCACCTTGAGGGGCGCGCCTTGCGGAGAGGTCCAATCGATCTGCTTGAGAAGCTGGCCGAGGCCGAAAGCGAATATGAGCGCGACGCCGCCCGCGAGGCGGGCTTTCACGGAGCCTGCCGTCAGGACGACGAGCACGCCGGCACAGAAAGCGGTCGCGAACGACACGCCGTATACCCCGAAGAGAGGGGCGAATCCTGCGAGCGGGGAATCAAGCTGACTGTAGCCGAGGGCGAGCCAGGGAACGCCGGTGAAGATCCAGCCTCGCAGCCACTCAAAGAGTGTCCACAAGGCGGGGAACGCGAAGAGGGCGGAGGCGAGGGGACCGAGCTGCAGCCGCGCGAGGCACCAGCCCGCGGCGGCCGGATACAGCGCAAGGATCGCGCAGTAGGCGAGCGTGCCGATTGCAGCAAGCGGGGCCGGCATCATTCCGAAGTCGTGCAGGCTGACGTAGACCCAGGAGGCACCGACGCCGAACACGCCGGCGCCAAAAGCGAAGCCTGTCCAAAACGCTGCCTGCGGGGTCGCCGCACGCCTCCAGAGGTGCAGCAACCCGGCGAGAGTGAGGAACGGCAGCGGGAATACCGCGGGCGGAGCGAAGCCGGCGACTGTCAACGCGCCCGCGGCCAGAGACGCCGCGATCATGGCGCGCGGCGATTGCAGGAAGGCCTTCAAGCCTTGCCTGGCAGCCGGTGCACCTGAAGGACATGCAGCCTGCGGCTGTCGGCGCGAAGCACCTGGATGCGCAGGTTGCCGATGGTGATCGCCTCGCCGCGCTTGGGCAACCGCCCGAAGTGGTGCAGCACCAGACCGCCGACGGTGTCGAAGTCGGTATCCGAAAAATTCGTCCCGAAGGCTTTGTTGAAATCGGCGATTTCGGTTTGCGCCTTGACGCGATAATTGCTCCCTTGCTCGCGCACGATGTTGTCCTCGGAATCGTCGAAGTCGTATTCGTCCTCGATGTCGCCGACGATCTGCTCGAGCACATCCTCGATGGTCACCAGGCCCGCCACCCCTCCGTACTCGTCGACCACGATCGCCATGTGGTTGCGGTTCGCGCGGAATTCGCGCAGCAGCACGTTCAGGCGCTTGGACTCGGGCACGAACACGGCGGGCCTGAGCATGTCGCGCACGTTGAACTCCTCCTCCCCGGCGTAATAGCGCAGCAGGTCCTTCGCGAGCAGGACGCCGATCACATCATCGCGATTCTTGTCGATGACCGGGAAGCGCGAGTGCGCAGTTGCGATCACGTGCGGGATGAATTTGTCGGGGGTCTCGCTGACGTCGATCATGTCCATCTGCGCGCGCGGCACCATGATGTCGCGCACCTGCATCTCGGAGACCTGCAGCGCGCCCTCGATCATCGACAGGGCGTCGCCGTCCAGGAGATTCCTCTCGAAAGCGGAGTGCAGCAGCTTGAGCAGCTGCTCGCGGTCCTCCGGCTCGCGCATGAGCAGCGCGGAAAGCCGTTCAAGCAACGAAGGTTTGTTCGATTCGTCCATGCTTGCAGCGGGCTGGCACCACGGGCCGGGTTTTACCCACCCGGGATCTGTCACCCGGAATCGTCGTAAGGATCAGGATAACCGAGTTTGGCGAGAAGCCTCTTTTCCAGCGCTTCCATGCGTGCGGTGTCGCGCCGCAGGAGGTGATCGTGGCCCTGCAGGTGCAGCAGCGCGTGGACCGTCAAATGCGCAAGATGCGCTTCCACCGTCTTGCCCTGGGCGAGCGCCTCGCGGGCGATCACCGGGGCGCAAAGGACGATGTCGCCCTGCACCATACCGCGCCGCAAGGTATAGGGAAAGCTCAGCACGTTGGCCGCATAGTCGCGGGCGCGATAGCGACGGTTGAGAATCCGAGCTTCGGCCGTCCCGACGATCCTCAGGGTGATCTCGGCCGAACCGTTGAGCGCCGCGCGCGCCCACCGGCGGACCTGGGCCAAGGCAGGGACGCGGACGGCGCGGGAGACGATCTGAAGACGAAGCGTGAGTCGCGGCTTCCGGCTGCGACGCGGTCGTGCTCGCGGCGCGGCGTCGGACCAGCCGCGGGCCGGCACGGCAGCTACTCGTCCCCGTGACGTTCGTAGGCATCCACGATGCGTTGCACCAGAGGATGGCGAACGACGTCGTCGCTCTTGAACGCTGTGAACGCTATGCCCCGCACCTCAGCCAGGATTCTTTGCACCCCCACCATGCCGCTCTTCTGCCCGCGCGCGAGGTCGATCTGCGTGATATCGCCGGTAACCACCGCCTTGGAGCCGAAGCCGATGCGCGTGAGGAACATTTTCATTTGCTCGGGGGTGGTGTTCTGGGCCTCATCGAGAATGACGAACGAGTGATTCAGCGTGCGGCCGCGCATGTAGGCGAGCGGCGCGAGTTCGATGGCGCCGCGCTCGAAAAGCTTCCCGGTCTTGTCGAAGCCGAGCAGGTCGTAGAGCGCATCGTAGAGCGGCCGCAGGTAGGGATCGACCTTCTGAGCAAGATCTCCCGGGAGGAACCCAAGGCGTTCGCCCGCTTCGACAGCCGGCCGCACCAGCACGATGCGCTTCACGGCGTCGCGTTCCAGCGCGTCTACCGCGCACGCCACGGCGAGATAGGTCTTGCCGGTGCCCGCGGGTCCGATCGCGAAAGTGATGTCGTGCTCGAGGATATTCTGG
>DATHJM010000104.1:0-2126 GCA_035489775.1 Burkholderiales bacterium | reverse complement strand
TCCTCGAACTCCGCTGAATCTCGCGCACGCCTCCGGCTTTGGACTGCGGCAGCCTGCTGCCGCTTTCCGTCCCGCAGCTTGCTGCGGACGGCCACCACGCGCAGCGGGCTGCGCCGCTCTCAAAGCGGCAGCAGAATCTTGCCGCTACCCACGATTCGGCGAAGCATCCTTCAATCCCGAAGGGATTGAATCCCGAAGGGATTGCGTCCTCCAGCCCAGGGTTGCGAGGAACGAGCTACCCTGGGTGACTGAATTGGAACGGTCATCAACCCCAACGGGGTTGTGTCCCGCACGGATGCCTAGAATGGGCCGCAACCCCGTTGGGGTTGATGCCATATTCCCCGCTGTTCCCAGGGTAGCTCGTTCCTCGCAACCCTGGGCTGGAGGACGGAATCCCTTTGGGATTCACATTGGGCAGGACACCGAGGATGTGGGTCATGCTCAGAGCCTGCTGCCGTTCTGGAAGGGACGCAGCCTGCTTCTCGTGGCAAGCCGCGTAAAGCTGCGTGCCGCGTCCACGCGGCTTTACGCGGTCCGCAGCAGGCTGCGGGACCGAAAGCGGCAGCAGGCTGCCGCAGTCCAAAGCCGGAGGCGTGCGCGAGATTCAGCGGAGTTCGAGGAACATCCGGAAATGCGGCCCGACGGTCGGGATGTCGAACTCTTCGCCGAGGATTTCCCATCCGTGTTTGCGGTAAAAGGCGGCCGCACCGATGCGCGCGTTGCACCACATCAGCGCGGCATTTTCCTGCCGGGCACGGGCGACGCAGGCGTCGAGCAACGCACAACCGAAGCGGCGTCCGCGCACCTCGGGCAGCGTGGCCATTCCGCGGAGCTGCCATGCGGGCGACACTTCCGGCCTCGCGGGAAATGGTGCGACGTAAATCGAGGCGACGCCGATGAGGCTTTCGCCTTCGAAAGCCCCGAAGTGCAGCGTGTGCGGCGCATCGTCGCCGTCGAACACCGCCGTCTCACGCGGGAAACCGGGTCGCAGCACGGGCCACCGTACCGCGATGGTCTCGGCCGCCGTGATGCGGCGGATCATCGTGAGGCGGACACTCCTGTCCGCCGTGGCGGATCGTCGCGGACAGAAGTGTCCGCGCCACGTTTGCGCGCGCCAGCCGTGTTCATGCCTTCCGAAGCGAGACGATGCGCTCGACATATTTTGCGAGCAGATCGAATTCGAGATTCACGCGTTCGCCTTTGCGCCGTTCGCGCAGGTTCGTGACGTCGCGCGTGTGCGGGATGATCCAGCAGACGAAGCTGCGCTCGCGCACTTCGGCGACGGTGAGGCTGATTCCGTCCACGGCGATGCTGCCTTTGAAGACAACATACTGCGCGAATTCCGGTGGCAGCGCGACTTCGAGCCGGTGGTCCTGGCCGTGCGGCGAAAAGTCGAGCACCTCCGCGGTGGCGTCCACGTGCCCTTGCACGAAATGGCCGCCGAGCTTTGCGGTGGCGCCGAGCGCGGATTCGAGGTTCACGCGCGCGCCGGGGGCGAGATCGCCGAGATTCGTGAGGCGCAACGTTTCCGCGAGAAGATCGAAGCCGAGCGTTTCGCCATCGCGCGTTGTGACGGTGAGGCAGCAGCCGTTCACGGCGATGCTGTCGCCGACGCGCGCCGCGGGGCCAACGGCCGGAGCGCGCAACGTGAGACGCGCACTCGCGCCGGTGCGGCCCAGCGAGAGCAACTCGCCAGTTTCAACGACCAGTCCGGTAAACATGGCGGGAGGCTAGCGGCGCGGCGGGCGCGTTCGCAAGGTGGGACAGGCGTCTCGCCTGTCGGAGTGGGACAGACGGCCCCTCCTGTCCGGAGCGCCGCAACAGACAGAGCCTCTTTCCCCGGCAGGCGGGGACGCCTGCCGCACCACGACAGGCGGGGACGCCTGTCCCACATCGCTCAACCGAAAATCCGCCAGCGCGAAAAAAACAAGATTCCCACGAGCGCGAGGACGGGCAGAAGGATGGGCAGCGCGAAACGCACGATGTAGCCGAGAAACGTGGGCGTCCGCACCTTCGCCTGCCCGGCGATCGCCTTGATCATAAAATTCGGGCCGTTGCCGATGTAGGTCATCGCGCCGAAAAAGACGGAGCCCAGCGAGATGGCTTCGAGCGTTCCCGCGTGGGTT
>DATHJM010000103.1:0-4217 GCA_035489775.1 Burkholderiales bacterium | reverse complement strand
AACTCTCGATCTTCTCGGGGTCGAACAGCGACTCGCCCCCGGGATCGAGCGCAGCGAGCACCCCGTCGAAGCCATAGGTGACTGTCAGCCGCGTCTCGACCCTGTGACGCGGCGCTTTCCTCTCCGGCGGCTTGGGCGCCCAGTGAAGAGCCAGGTGAGCGAGAACGTCGAGCACGACCTCGGGCGCATAGTTGCCGCCCAGCGCGATGCTCGAAGGCACTGCACCGCTCGATTTCACCGTCTGCGTGAGCTTCTCGATCTCCTTCACGGCGCCGCCTGCGGCGAAGAACCTGAGCGTCGGCGCGCGGTGCGGCAGGTGTGCTGCACGCACCGGAGGCTCCTGATTTGCAAGATCGAAGCAGTAGACGATATCGGGCTGCAGGCTGGTGGTGAGCTTGAACGAGCCGGCAAGATGCGCGATCAGCCGCTCGACCAACTCGATCTCGACCGGTTGCAGGCTGTCGGGCGACGATGCCGAAAACATCACCGCTTTGAGAAATTCCTGCTCGGGCGAAGTCTCCCCGGGCAACCCTGCGTAGGCGATCATCTTGGACTGCGAGTACTTGCGGATTTCCGCGAGCGCGTAGATCTTCGCGACCATTCCCCACAGGGAATTGTCCGCAGGACCGTAGCGAATGTGCTGCCACTTCATCTGCGCGGCGAGCGCACGCAGCGCCCGCACGGTGAGCAGCGGGATGCTCTGTTTCAGGTCCTCCCAGCCCTTCTGGCCGGTCGCGTACACGTCGATGCAGATCGCAAACGCGAGCGCAGATTGCCGATACCACTCGCGAATCACCGCCCACAGCCGGTTTTCCTGGAACTTGGACGGGCGCGGGGACGAGAGATAATCGCGCTGCACCTTGCGCAGGTGGATCTGCGCAGCCTCGTCCACCATCTGCACGACCTGCGCGCGGTACTCGGGTTTGAAGCCCTCCCAGGCGCGCACCGATTCCAGCCAGTGATTCAGGTCTTCGAGCGCCTTGATCGGATCGCCCGCGGGAATGGCGTCGAGGATTGCCCGGGCCCCCTTCACCTCGGCCATGGGATGATCGGACTTGCCTCCCCCGAAAAGCTTCATCATGCCCCTCCAGCCTGTTCGTAGCCCTCGGGTGGTGCTGGCGAGTGGACTCGAACCACCGACCTACTGATTACGAATCAGTTGCTCTACCAGCTGAGCTACGCCAGCCTGCGTCCCGCGTACGAATGGGGAGCGCGCATTATATCAGCGGCAAAACCGGGGACAGACCACCATTTTCCTCCGCGGCAAAGCCACAGGTCTCCAACTGCCGAGAATAGCGGCCTATCGCCGATTTTGCTAGGACTGCGTGCGCGTGCGGATGATGATGTCCACGCCTTCTGCGACCGTTCCCTGCGGCAAAGGCGGCAGGCCGACGACGCGGAGTTTGTCGGCGGGGATGTCGGTGAGCCGCCCCGACACGACGTCGTAGAGGTGATGATGCGGTTCGGTGTTCGGGTCGTAGACGATCTTGGTCGGATCCACGACCAGCTCCCGGATCAGCTTCTTTTCCAGGAACAGTTTCAGCGTGTTGTAGACCGTCGCCTTCGATACCTCGGAATAGCGGGAGTTGACCCACTTCAGGATCTGATCCGCCGAGAGGTGCTCGCGACGCCCGAACAACACGTGCGCGATCTCCATGCGCTGGTGGGTCGGCATGATGCCGTGCCGGCGCAGCAACTGGGCGATATTTTCGCGATTTCGGTTCTGCGGTTTTCTCACGAAAACCATTCTAGCCGAGCATTTGGACCCTGTCTAATTCGGATGCCAAGCCATGAATTCCTTCCGCAGTCACGCTCCGGGAACGTGAAGTAATTCCGCTAGAATCCAGGCGCGGACGCCGTCCGTACCGGCAATTCGCCCGCTCGTCGGGATGTTTTGCGGCGGGCCCGCCGAGTCCTCTATGATCCATCGCATGCAAAAGGGGGTTTCAATGCATCGCCAATCCGGTTTCACGCTGATCGAAGTAATGATCACGATCGCCATCGTTGCAATTCTGGCGGCGATCGCCATCCCCAACTACGCCAACTACCTCACGCGCGGCAAGATCCAGGAAGCCACCTCGAACCTGCTCGGCATGCGCGTCAAGATGGAACAGTACTTCCAGGACAACCGCATGTACGTCTCCCCCGGTGGCGGCGTGCTCGCGCCGTGCACTGCGGGCTCCTCCGTGCCGCTGCCGACGCTGAAGTATTTCTCCATCACCTGCAACCCCGCGCCGACCGCGAACACCTACACCATCCGCGCCGACGGCACCGACAAGGCGGTGGCGGGATTGCGTCTCGAAATCAACGAGGCCAACCAGCGCTGGACGCGAACCGCACCGGCAGGCTGGAATGTATCGGGTCTTCCGAAACAGCGCTGGGTCTCCAAGACCAACGGGGACTGCTGAGAGTGCGCGCGCCGCAGCACGGGTTCAGCCTCATCGAGCTGATGATCACGCTCGTGGTCCTGGGCCTGCTCATCACGCTCGGGGCACCGTCCATCTCCGAGTGGCTGCAGAACCAGCAAATCCGTGCGGCCGCCGAAGCGACCCTCAACGGGCTGCAGGTCGCGCGCTCGGAAGCGGTGGCCCGCAACACCAGCGTGAGCTTCCAGTTCATATCCGATCTGTCTTCGACCTGCCTGCCCGCGAGCATCGGCGGCGGCGGCTACCTCACCTCGATCAGCTGGGTGGTGAGCCTGGGCGACCCGACCGGCGCCTGCGACAAGAAGGTAGGCGATGCCGTGCCCGGACCGGTGATTCAGAGCCGCTCCGGTGCGGAAGGCACGCGCAACGCGGTCGTCACGACCAGCCCCCCGGGCGCCACGACGGTGACTTTCACATCGCTTGGCGGCACAACCGGCAATCCCGACGGGTCACTCACGTTGCAGAGCATGATTCTCAGCAGCGTGGTCCTTACCGGCACCGCCGCCCGCCCGCTTCGAATAGTCGTCAACCCCGGCGGCAGCACGCGGATGTGCGACCCGGTGGCCGTCGCCCCGGACACGCGCGCGTGCCCGTGAGCGAAGAGACCGCCATGCACACACAGGCACCGAAACGCGAACGGGGCGTGATGCTGATCGAGGCGCTGATCGCGATCCTCATCTTCTCCATCGGCATCCTCGCCGTGGTGGGAATGCAAGGCGCCGCCATCCGGAACGTCACCGATGCCAAGGTGCGCAGCGACGCCGGCTTTCTCGTCAACGAACTCATGGCGCAGATCTGGACCGATTCGGGCAACATCGCCTCGTACGCCTACCCGGGCTCCGGTGCCGTTCCGGCCCGCCTGGCCGGCTGGATGGCCAGAGTCAACAACCGCCTGCCGGGCGCCGCCGCGGTGCCGCCGATCATCGTCCTTACCCCCCCTGGAGGCACGCCGACCGGGGCTCTGGTGCAGGTCACCGTGCGCTGGCAGCTGCCGGAGGAAACCTCGCAGGGACTCCCGCCGCACCAGCACATGATGCTGGCGTTCGTCGCCTTTAATCCTCCCCCCTGAGCCATGCACACTTCCTTCAATCGAATGTTCGCGCGCGGGTTCAGCATGGTGGAGTTGATGGTCGCCATGGTCATCGGACTCCTCGGCATGATCATCATCTTCCAGGTGTTCGAGGTCTCCGAAGGCATCAGGCGCACCACCACCGGAGGCGGCGATGCACAGCAAAGCGGCGCCATCGCGATGTACGTGCTGGAACACGACGTGCGCAACTCGGGCATGGCCTTCAACGATACCCCCTGGGCCGGCTGCAGCATCATCGGCTACGACAACATGGTCGCGCCGCCCGATTTGCCGGCCGTGGGTGCCACCATGCTCGCCGCGCCCGTGCGCATCGTTTCCGGCGCAGCGACCACGGCTCCGGATGAGCTGACGATCTTCTACGGGTCTCAGACACATTCCGCGAGCGCGTCCAAGCTCGAGGTCACCATGAACCTGGCGACCGATCCGGTGCGCGTCAAGAACGTCTATGGCTACAAACCCGGCGACCTGATCCTGGTCATGGAGCCCCCGCCGGCGGCCCCGGCCCTGCCCAAGCCCTGCTCGCTGATGGAGATAACGTCCATCACCAACGACCAGTTGTTTCACAACGCGGGCAGCTACACTTTTACTCCGCCAGGCGGCAGTGCGATCTCGGTGCCCAGCCGATTCAACAAACCCGGCGGGTTGGGGGTCACCTATACCGGCGGGAACTCAGGGCTAACCGTGGTGTACAACCTGGGGGC
>DATHJM010000102.1:0-3065 GCA_035489775.1 Burkholderiales bacterium | reverse complement strand
ATCGCGTAGCTCCTGAGCTATTTTTTTTGCTTCGTCGCCCGTAGGCCGCGGGCCCTTCAGCACTACGAACGCGCACACCGCTTCGCCGGTCATCTCGTCGGGCCGCCCTACCACGGCCGCCTCGGCGACGAGTTTCACGTTCGCCACCAGCGCCGATTCGATTTCCATCGTGCCGAGGCGGTGCCCCGAAACGTTGAGCACGTCGTCGATG
This sequence comes from Burkholderiales bacterium, assembly GCA_035489775.1. Lineage (GTDB taxonomy): Bacteria > Pseudomonadota > Gammaproteobacteria > Burkholderiales > SG8-39 > VBDM01. Next base: position 2,854 of record DATHJM010000102.1, on the reverse strand, counting down.
CGGCCCATGATGCGGTAGTAGCCGTCCTTGTCGCGGCTCGCGCCGTCGCCCGCGAGGTAATACTTGCCTTTGAAGTCCGCAGGAAAGTAGCTCTTCTTGAAGCGTTCCGGGTCGCCCCAGATGGTGCGGATGATTCCCGGCCACGGGCGCTTGATGACGAGGATTCCGCCTTTGCCCTTCTCGACGTCGTTGCCGGTCTCGTCCACGATCGCGGCCATGATCCCGGGCAGCGGCATGGTGCAGGACCCGGGCTTCAAGGGATGCACTCCGGGCAGCGGCGTGATCAGGTGGCTGGCGGTTTCGGTCTGCCACCAGGTGTCGACGATCGGGCAGCGCCGGTCGCCGACGGTGTTGTAGTACCACATCCACGCCTCGGGATTGATCGGCTCGCCGACCGTGCCGAGGATGCGCAGCGACTTGAGATTGTATTTCTTCGGCAGCTCGCCGCCCGCCTTGATCAGCGTGCGGATCGCGGTGGGCGCGGTGTAGAACACCGTCACTTTGTGGTCCTGGATCATTTTCCAGAAGCGCCCGGCGTCCGGCCACACCGGCACGCCTTCGAACATGACTTCGGTGGCCCCCACCGCGAGCGGCCCGTAGGCGATGTAGCTGTGGCCCGTCACCCAGCCCACGTCCGCGGTGCACCAGAACACGTCGGTGGGCTTGTAGTCGAACACCCACTTCATGGTGATGATCGTCATCAGCAGGTAGCCGCCGGTCGAGTGCTGCACGCCCTTGGGCTTGCCGGTCGAACCCGACGTGTACAGGATGAAGAGCGGGTGCTCGGCGTTGACCCAGGTCGGCTCGCAGGTTTCGGCCTGGCCTTTGATCGCGTCGTGCCACCACTTGTCGCGCGGCGCCTGCATGGCGACCGAAGTCCCGGTGCGCTTGTAAACGACCACGTTCTTCACGCCTTCGCAGCCGCCGAGCGAAATCGCCTCGTCGATCGCGGGCTTCAAAGGAATTTCCTTTCCGCCGCGCATCTGGCCGTCCGCCGTAATCACGGCCACGGCACCGGCGTCGATGATGCGCTCCTGCACGCTCTTCGCCGAGAAGCCGCCGAACACCACCGAGTGCGTCGCGCCTATCCTCGCGCAGGCCTGCATCGCCGTCACCACTTCGATCGACATCGGCATGTAGATGATGACGCGCTCGCCCGTCCTGATGCCGAGCGCCTTGAGCGCGTTCGCGAACTGGCAGACCTTGTGATAGAGCTGCTTGTACGTGATCTTCGTGACCTTGCCGTCGTCCGCCTCGAAGATGATCGCGGTCTTGTCGCCTTGCGTCTTCAGGTGCCGGTCGAGGCAGTTGTACGAGGCATTCAGCTCGCCGTCGTGGAACCACTTGAAGAACGGCGCGTTCGATTCATCGAGCACCTTCGTGAACGGCTTGTGCCAGAGGACGTGCTCCTTGCCCAGGCGGCCCCAGAATCCCTCGAAGTCACGATCGGCCTCGTCGCACAGCGCCTGGTAGGCCGCGGCGCCGGATACGTTGGCCTGCTTGACGAACTCGGGCGAAGGCGGGAACAGCCGGTCTTCCTGCAGTACGGACTCGATTGTCGCTGAGGCCATCGGGCGGATCTCCTCTTGGAGGTGCTGATCTTACCGGTGACAGCTCGGGATTCGCAACAAGGCGGCGTGCTAAAATTTCCGGGCCGTCAAATCGCATCGGGGAAAAGGCGGCATGTCGCACCGATTACATGACTACCGTCCAACAGGAAGATCTCATCCAGAGCGTCGCCGACGCGCTGCAGTACATCAGCACCTACCACCCGCGCGACTACATCCAGCACCTCGCGCGCGCCTACGAGCGCGAGCAGTCGCCTGCGGCGAAGGACGCCATCGCGCAGATCCTCAGCAACTCGCGAATGTGCGCCGAAGGCCGTCGGCCGGTCTGCCAGGACACGGGCATCGTCAACGTTTTTCTGAAAATCGGCATGGAGGTGCGCCTGGAGGGGTTCACGGGCTCCCCGTTTCCGTCGGTGGCCGACGCGGTGAACGAAGGCGTGCGCCGCGCCTACCTGCACCCGGACAACAAGCTGCGCGCATCCATCGTCGAGGACCCGGTCTTCGGCCGCAGGAACACGAAGGACAACACCCCGGCGGTGATCCATATGGAGCTTGTGCCAGGAGGCACGGTCGAGGTGGATGTTGCAGCCAAGGGCGCAGGCTCGGAGAACAAATCGAAGTTCGCGATGCTGAACCCCTCGGACTCGATCGTCGACTGGGTGCTGAAGACCGTGCCCACGATGGGAGCGGGCTGGTGCCCGCCGGGGATGCTCGGGATCGGAGTCGGGGGCACCGCCGAAAAGGCGATGCAGATGGCGAAGGAAGTCCTCATGGAGCCGATCGACATGCACGAGCTGCTCGCGCGCGGGCCCCGCGACAAGCACGAGGAGCTGCGCCTGGAGCTCTACGAGAAGGTCAACCAGCTCGGCATCGGCGCCCAGGGCCTCGGCGGCCTGTCCACGGTGCTCGACGTCAAGATCAGGACGTTCCCGACTCACGCAGGGTCGCAGCCGATCGCGATGATCCCCAACTGCGCGGCGACGCGCCACCTGCACTTCGTGCTGGACGGCTCGGGCCCCGCGGAATTCGAAGCGCCGAGCCTGGAAGACTGGCCCAAGGTGACCTGGACGCCCGCCGCGCAGTCGAGGCGCGTCAACCTCGATGCGCTCACGCGCGCGGAAGTGGCGAAATGGAAGCCGGGCGAGACGCTGCTCCTCTCCGGGAGAATGCTCACCGGCCGCGACGCCGCGCACAAGCGCATCCAGGACATGCTGGAAAAAGGCGAGAAGCTCCCCGTGGATTTCACCGACCGCGTGATCTACTACGTCGGCCCGGTCGACCCGGTA
>DATHJM010000101.1:0-3958 GCA_035489775.1 Burkholderiales bacterium | reverse complement strand
GATTGATGTCGTCGAAACGCAGGTGGCAGGCGCCGCTGTAATCGTGCGCCAGGCCGAAGTTGAGGCAAATCGACTTGGCGTGCCCGTAGTGAAGGTAGCCGTTGGGCTCCGGCGGAAAGCGCGTGCGGATCTTCGCCGGATCTGCCGGCGCGGTTTCCACCGAGAGCGCGGACCCAGGCCTGCCGTTCCACCGGCGCTTGGCGTACTTGCCCGCCATGAGATCGGCCTCGATGATCTGGCGGATGAAATTCGAGTGAGAAGCTTCCTGATGCTTCTTCGGAGAGGATGCGGCCATGGCGCTCACGGGGTTTCGCGCGATTCTACCCCAGCGCGCAGCCATCGCCCCCGGTGGCGGGATCAGCCGGTTCTCGCCGAGGTGAACGCGAGGGCCAGGCAGACCGCCACCGCCGCGGAAAACGCCGCGGGCGCCATGAAGAAATACACCCCGCAGAGAATCGTGAATCCCAGGTAGGCCAGAAACAGGGAACCGACGAACGGCCGGGCCCGGGCCGGGTCGCTTTTCGCCAGTCCGGCAAGTTGCCACAGCAGCACTGCGAGCAGCAGCAGGGTCACGCTGAAAAGGAGGCTGAACCCGCGGTAGAACTCCCAGTGCGTGCGCCGCGCCCCCATGATGCTGAAAGGGAAGGCCTGCATGGCCATGAACACCGCCGCCTGTTCCGGGTCGCTGGATGAAACGACGAGCGCTCCATAAGTGTGGCCGGCACAGAAGATCAGCGTGAGCACCGAAGCGACGCGCAGCAGGATCGACGGTTTCATTTGAACCTCGTGGTGTGAGAAAAGTCCTCTGTCCCCGGAATCGGGTCTGTCCGGGTCTCCGATATTATGTGTTAGCATCAGCGGCACGACACGAAGCAGGGGGAGAAGAGGCACCTCTGCCGGTCTGTAGCAGAGCATATTTGCTGATGATAGGGCTTCAGGGCATGGGGGGGATTTGTCGCTGTGAGACCGTTGGGTGAACTGGACGACCCGCGCCGCCGCATTCTGATCCAGGCCTTGGCGGCGGGTTTTTTCTCTTCCGCCGGAAACGCCGCGGCCCAGCTCTTCGGCAAGGCGCCCGGAAGACTTCCCGCAGGACAATCGATTTTTCGCGTCACGGGGCGCGTGACGGTCAACACCCAGCTTGCGACCCTCCAGACGAGGATCGTCCCCGGGGACACCGTGGAGACGGCCCCCAACGCGGAAGTCGTTTTCGCCGTAGCCGAAGAGGCGTTCCTGCTGCGCGGCGCAAGCCGCATGGTCATCGAGAAGCCGCCGTCGGGGCTCACGACCGCGCTGCGCCTGGTGACCGGGAAAGTCCTGTCGGTGTTCGGCAGGGGAAGACCGACCCGAATCGTCACCGCGACCTCCACCATCGGGATCCGCGGCACCGGCGCGTATGCGGAGACCGACCCGGAACAGACTTATTTCTGCACCTGCTACGGGGTCGCCGACATCGTGGCGAACAACGATCCCTCGAGCAGGGAAACGGTGTCGGCGAGCCACCACGACCGGCCGCTCTACATTCTGGCGAAAGGCAAGGCAGGCGGAAGCATCCGCAACGCGCCTTTCATCAACCACACCGACCAGGAGCTCGCGCTTATCGAAGCGCTGGTCGGCCGCACGCCGCCTTTCGTGTTCCCACTGGACACCTACAATGCGCCGCGGCGAGACTATCCCTAGCGGGGCGCGGCGTACGGTGACCGGACCTGTCAAGCCCGCTGCTTCCTTGCGCGAGCTGGGCAGCGTCGCCGCGGGGCTCGCCCTGCTGGCCGGCGCATCCGCGCAGGCGCGTGCCGCAGGGTATTCCGAATTCATCGACTCTCTCCAGTTTCGCGGCTTTCGCGCCGAGGCGAGCTACACCACGGACGACAACGTGACCCGCGCTCCCGCCGGCGACGCCCTGCGGGACCGGATACTGGGAGTGCGCGTCAGCGCGGGCGGCGTGATTCCCATATCCTCGCGCACGCGGGTTTCGATCCAGGGATTCGCGGGCACCCAGAGGTTCAGCACTTACACCGGGCTGTCGAACAATTTCATCGGGACACAGGCAGATTTCTTCTTCCGTGCATCGGGAGAATTCGCTGCGCCTACCTACGGAGCTTTCGTGCGCACCGCAAAGGAGGAGTACGAGTCGACTTTGCGCGACGGCTACCGCCACGCGTTCGGCGTCACCGTTTTGAAGCCCGCGACCGACAAAGTCCAGCTGTCGGGCGGAGTCACCTACAACATCACCGACGGGAAGAGCACCGTCTTCGACGCGAAGAACGTCTCCCTGCGCGGGAACGCCGACTGGTCGCTCGGCCGCTGGGACACGGTGTATATGGGCGTGGAGTACCGGCGCGGGGATTCCATAAGCACCACGGGACCGACGCTTTCAGCCGTGCCCAGCCCGAACATCACCGACGACGCGTTCAGCGACAGCCTGCGCACCGCGTATCGTCTCAAAGCCTCCACCTTCGTGGCGACGCTCGGCTACAACCATGCTTTCAGCGGGGGACATTCTCTGGACGTTTCGTGGCGCCGGGTGCAATCGAAGGCCCAGGATTCACCGCCCGGGTCGATCGACCTCAGCTATGCCGTCAACCAGTTCTCGCTTGCCTACCTCGCGCGCTTCTAGGGAGACGGCGATGATGAGGAAACTTCTCCTTCCAGTGGTCGCATCGCTCGCGCTCGTCGCGATGCTTGGCGGATGCACGCAGAAGAACACGGCCGACGAGCCGGCAGCCTCCGGCATCCCGGCCGGGCTCGAGCGTTTCCTCCTGTTCCCGAATCCGGTTGCGCAGAGCACCGGCGGTTTCGAAACCGATACGAGCGCCTACGCGGAAGCGTATTACCACGCCATCGATCCGGCCAATGCCAAGGACACTATCGACAAGTGGAAGACGGCCAACCTGTTCGGCACTACCGGCAACGGCACCGAGCATCTGGCGGTCTTCCGCGATACGAAGGACCTCGGTTACGGGCGGCGCATGATCGGACGCAGGAACACCACCGACGGCAGCGTTGCGTTCTTCGTCGAAAACTACAACGTCACGAATGTCTCGGGGGGCGGTTACGACAGTTTCAACGTCGACGCCGCAGTCGCGCGCGACACCCGGTGGCACGTCGGCACCAACGCCATCGAATGGAGCGCTTCGCCCTGCATCGCGGGCGAGGACCACCCCGCGAACTGCAACTCCACGGTCAAATTCGCCAAGTACTACAACTTCTCCTCGGTGGACGGCACGCGCCAGCTCTCGGTGGATCTTGACGGCAAGGGAAAGAAAGCCATGCCCGGGCCTTGCATCACCTGCCACGGCGGGCGCGGGGATCCGCTGACTCCGGCGGACGCGAGCACCGGCAAGCCGCGCTTTCCGCTCGTGGAGAACAGCCTGTCGAGGAAGCGCGGCGACGTGCAGGCGCGGCTGCACGGCATGAACGTGGACAGCTTCGGCTATTCGAGCCAGCCGGGCTACACCAAAGCGGATCAGCAGGCGTTCCTGAAAGACTTCAACCAGTGGATCCTGTGCACCTACCCGGCGCCCGGCGGCGGAACTGTGGCGGGTAGTGGATGGGGAAGTTGCATCCGGCCGACCGCGGGAGCCAACGAGTGGCAGGGCACCGCGGGGCCGATGATCGAGGCCTGGTATGGCGGCACCGGCATGCCGCAAACGGCGTTTCTCGACAACTATTTGCCGGCCGGCTGGAGCGGCGCCCCTCCTGGTCTCTACACGAACGTCGTCGCGCCGTACTGCCGCACCTGCCATATCCTGCGCGGCACGGCCAATCAGAACGACATCGATTTCATGGCCCTGGGAACATCCACTACGGGGTTCCAGAGCTACGCCGACCGCATCAAGGCGCACGTGTTCGACCGCGGGACCATGCCGCTCGCCTTGATCGTGTACGACGATTTCTGGAAATCCTCCGCACCCAACACGCTCGCGGCGTACATCGATACCGTGCTGGGCGCAGGAAC
>DATHJM010000100.1:0-5621 GCA_035489775.1 Burkholderiales bacterium | reverse complement strand
AAGTCGACCGCGGGCAGCTCGCTCGCTTCGGCGAGCAGCGCCCGCAAGTGAACCGGCGTGGTGACCAGGCCGCGTGGCCGAGGCAGGGCCTCGAGCTCGGCACAGATATCGGAGGGGAAGAACGGCCGGCCAGCGTGCATCGCCAGGCCGCCCTGCATCACCATCAACACTGTCGACTCGAGGCCGTAACTGTGCTGCTGCGGCACCGTACCGAGCACGCTCATGTTCCGATGATCGGCGATGCCCAGGCGCTCGAATTCGGCCAAGCCGCTTTTCGCGAGCGCACCCCAGGACTTTGGATTCGGCGTGGGCTGCCCCGTCGATCCCGAGGTGAAGGCGACGACGGCGATTTGTTCCTCGGGAATGTGAGGTACCGAAGCGCTCACCGTGTTCCCGGTTGGCCGATAGAAAAATGTCTCGATCTGCAGCGGCGGCTGCACCGCTCCATCGCTCAGGCAATAGGCGTCGGGATATTCGAGGCTCAGGCGTTTCAACAGATCGGGCGTCACGTTCGGCGGCAACAAATTGACCTGACCGCGCAAAAGGGCAGCGGAAAGGCCCACCGTAAATTGGTAGCGGTCGGAGCACAGGTTCACGACGTAGCGCCGATCGGGAAGCAAATCGGCCAGTCGGCGGACGTCGCCGAGAAACTCCTCGACGCGGATGGGCTGCCTGTTGCGGAAGGCGAAAACCGCGCCCGCGTCGAAATTGCGAATCAGCGGAATATCAGCCATGACGCGCCGGCCGGGCAAGGAAGCTCGCCGCCTATTTGACCCGATGCTGCTGAATGTGCTGGTTCAGGCTGCGCAGGGAAGTGAAGATCTTGCGGTTCTGCTCGTCGTCGGAGCGCAGCTTGACGCCATAGGCCTTGGAGATCGCCAGGGCGACCTCCAGAATATCGATCGAATCCAGCCCCATGCCTTCTCCGTACAACGGGGCGCTCGGGTCGATTTCCGCGGCTTGGGTCTCCAGATTGAGCGAGGAGACGATCAACTGGGCCAGCTTGAGCTCTTCGGCGGTGAGTGCCTTGTTCGACAAAGTCTCTTTCATCGCGCGCTCGTTCATGTTCCGTGTTCCCTCCCATCAAACGATCGCTATTATAGCCCCTCGATCGGGGCCGGGCGGTCGGCCGTTCGATCAAGTGGAGCTGGAAAACCCGCCGTCGATCACGATCACCTCGCCGGTCACGAAGCGGTTCGACTGGATGAGCGACATCATGGTTTCGGCCACGTCCTCCGCGGTGACACAGCGCTTCAGGGGTGTCGCCTTCGCGCGCTTGCCCATCAAGTCCTCGTACTTGTCTTTCAGCATGCGCTGCATCCACTCGCCTTCCATCCAACCCGGAGCCACCGCATTGACGCGGATGTCCGGTCCGAGATTGTAGGCGAGGGTCTTGGTCAGATTGACGACCGCGGCCTTGCTCGCCGCGTAAGGCGGCGGTTGCGGCCCCGGCCGCAACCCGACGATGCTCGCGGTGTTGACGACGCAGCCCTTGGAAACGCGCAGGAGCGGCGCCGCGGCGCGCGTCACCTGGAACAGGCCGCGCACGTTCACCGCGAAAACGCGGTCCCAGTCCTCGAGCGAGATGCTCTCCAGGTCCCTGGACTTCCAGGCCGCGGTGGTTCCCGCGTTGTTGACGAGCACGTCGAGGCGGCCGAATTGGTCCCCGACGGTCTTCAGCATCGCGCGCACGCCAGCCTCGTCGGCGACATCGCAGCGGCAAAGCAGCGTGCGCACCCCGCTGCGGCCGGCTTCCTCTGCGGCCGACTTGGCTTCCTTCTCGCTGCGGCTGTAGTTGATCGCCACGTCGTATCCGGCGCGCGCGAGCGCCAACGCGGCCGCCCGGCCGATGCCGCTCGCCGCTCCGGTCACCAGCGCCGCGCGTTTTGTTTCCGTTTTTGGCATGTGTTGGGTTTCCTACAATCCGAGAACGCGCTCGGCGTTCCCGTGGAAGATCTTCTCCATCACGGCGTCGGGGTAGCCGAGCTCCCGCCATTCCTTGAGGATGCGCGCATAAGGCAGGCTCGGGTAGTCGCTGCCGAACATGATCTTATCCTGCAGCCTCGCACGCATGTCCACCTTGAGCTGAGCCGGAAAATATTTCGGCGCCCAGCCCGACATCTCCCAGTAGACGTTTCCCTTGTGCAGCGCGACCGCCGTAGTCTCCTCGACCCAAGGCCAGCCGGGATGGGCCATGACGATCTTGAGGTTCGGAAAATCCGCCGCAAGATCGTCGATGGCGGAGGGGTGCGCGTGCCGGACCCTCGCCCCCATTCCGCCGGGCATGCCCGCACCCATGCCGGTCGTACCCACGTCGATCATCACGGCCGCCTTCAGCCCGTCGATAAGCTCGAACAACGGGTAATAGCGCCGGTCGTTCACCGCGAAGTGCTGCATGATCGGGTGGAAGTGAAAGCCGATGAGCCCCAGCTCGCGCACCGCTTTCTTCGCCTGCGCCATCGCGGCCTCGCCTTTTGCCGGCTCGAGCGCGCCCCAGGCCTGGATGACGCGCTTGGGGTGGCGCTTCCACATCGCGTGCACGTACTCGTTGGTGACAGGCGGCGTCTTGATCGTCGTCTCGAGGTCGAGTGCGACCAGCAGCGCTTCGACCCCGGCGTCGGTGAACTCGCGGATGACCTCGTCCTCGGTCTTTGCTGTCCAGCCGCGATTCCAGTACCTGGCGAGCGCGTCCACGTAAGGGCCCTGGCACGCGATCCATTCCTTCGTGCCAGGGTAGCAGTGCAGATCGATGATTCTCACGCCGCTTTCTCCCGCTCCAGCTTCGCCGTGACCATCTCCACCAACGCTTTTTTCGACACCTTGCCGAAGCTCGACACCGGGAAGTCCGACAGGATTTCGAGCCGCTCCGGCAGCTTGAACCTGGCGATCTCCCTGTCCTTGAGGAACTCGACCAGTTCCTTCAAGCTGAGGCTACGGCCTTTCTTCGGGATCACGCAAGCGCACATCTTCTCGCCCAAGTGCGGGTCTGGCATCGGCACGCAGGCGATGTTCTGCACCGCGGGGTGCCCGAGGATCAGGTTCTCGATCTCCTCGGCGCTGATCTTCTCGCCGCCGCGGTTGATAAGGTCCTTTTTCCTGCCTTCGACTACATAGTTTCCGGAAGGGTGGAGGCGCATAAGGTCGCCGGAGCGGTAAAAACCGTCCGGCGTAAACTGCCGCGCGTTGTATTCGGGAACACCGTAGTAGCCGCGCAGGGTGTAGGGCCCGCGGCAGGTGAGTTCGCCGATTTCGCCCCGGGCGACCTCCCTGCCCTCCTCGTCAATCAGCCTGACCTCGTCGTCGGGCGAGAGCGGCCGGCCGCAGGTCTCCATGCGCACGTCCTCCGGGTCGTCGAGGCGCACGAAAAACAGCATGCCTTCGGACATGCCGAAGTTCTCCTGCACGGTGACGCTCGGGATGAGCTGCTTGGTGCGCGCGCGCACCTCGGGCTGCATGCGTTGTCCGCCGCTCTGGATGACGCGCAGCGAGGACAGGTCGTATTTGCCGACAGCCGGGTCGTTGATGAGCCGAATGAGGAGCGCGGGCACCACCTTCAGGTGCGTGACGCGGTGCTGCTCGATCAGCCGGAACAAGTCCTCCGGCTTCGTGCTCGCCGAAAGGACGACCTTCCCGCCTGACAGCATGTAGCCTTGCAGCCCCGGACAGGCAAGCGGAAGATTGTGCGCGATGGGGAGGGCAAGGAGCAGCACCGAGTCACCCGTAACCCCGCAGACTTTCGCCGCGATCCTGGAGTTGTAGGCATAGTCGTTATGGGTGCGCGGTATGAGTTTGGGCACGCCGGTCGTACCGCCCGAGAGCTGGAAAATCGCCGGGTCGGTCGGGTCGATCCCGAGCGCGCGCAGGTCCTCGGGCCGTTTTTTTGGCTCGCGGGAGATCAGGTCTGTGAGAGAGTGGAAATCGGTGGGGGCATCGCCCAGTACGATCCCAAGCCTGACCGCAGGCGTTTCGTTCCGCACGCGGCGCACCATGTCGGTGAAGTCGAAGTCGCCATAACGGTCGGGCGTAACGCAGGCTGCGGCACCCGAGAGCTTCGCGAACTGGCTCACCTCGAGGAAGCGGTGCGTGGCGAGCGCGGCGATGGGCACGCAGCCGATCTTTTGCAGCGCGAAGTAGAGAAAAACGAACTCGACGACGTTCGGCAGCTGCACCACCACGCGGTCGAGGGGCGCGAGTCCCGCGTCGAGCAGGTTCAGCGCGAGCCGGTCGGAGACGCGGCCGATTTCGGCGTAGGTGAATTGCGTTCCGCGATCGACGATCGCGATCCGGTCGGCGTAGCGCGTGAAAACCGGGGCGAACTCCTCGGCGAGCGAGAGGTCGCGCCAATAGCCTTTCTCCCGGTAGCGCCTCGCGAACTCCGGCGGGAACGGCACGACCCCGTCCAGCACGCTCTGTCTCCTTTCAATGAAACGGGTGGCGCAGGACGATCGTCTCGTTCCGGTCCGCCCCGGTGGAGATCATGTCTATAGGCACGCCGCAGACCGATTGCAGGCGTTCGAGATAGGCGCGCGCCCGCGCGGGCAGCTTGTCGTATTCGCGCACGCCCACGGTGCTGTCCTTCCAGCCCGGAAGGATTTCGTAGATCGGCTCACAAAGCGCCGCGTCCTCGGCGCCTGCCGGCAGCAGTTCCACGAGAGTCCCGGCCATCCGGTAGCCGGTGCAAAGCTTCACTTCCTCCATGCCGTCGAGCACGTCGAGCTTGGTGATGCACAGGCCCGAAACCCCGTTGATCTGGATGGAGCGCTTGAGCGCGGCGGCATCGAACCAGCCGCAGCGCCGCGGCCGGCCCGTGGTGGCGCCGAATTCGTCCCCGCGCTTGCGCAGCAGTTCCCCGATCGTGTTGTCGAGCTCGGTCGGAAACGGCCCGGAGCCCACGCGCGTGGTATACGCCTTGGTGATGCCGAGAACGTAGTGCAGCATCTGCGGCCCGATACCTGCCCCGGCAGCCGCCGTTCCGGCAACGAAGTTGCTCGAGGTGACGTAGGGGTAGGTGCCGTGATCGACGTCGAGAAGCGCGCCCTGCGCCCCCTCGAACAGCAGGGCCTTGCCGGCCTTTGCCGCTGCATACAGATCCCGCGATACATCGGCGACGAGCGGCTTGAGGCGCGGCGCGAGCGCGAGCGTTTCGTCGCGCGTTTTCGCAAAATCGACGGATTTTGCGCCCAGATATTTCGTCAGCACGAAATTATGATAGTCGAGCAGGGGTTCGAGCTTCCGAGAGAAGCGCTCGGGGACCAGGAGATCCTGCAGGCGGATCGCGCGGCGTGCGATCTTGTCCTCGTAGGCCGGGCCGATGCCGCGGCCGGTGGTGCCGATCTTGGCCACACCTTTCGCAGATTCCCGCGCCACGTCGAGCGCTGCGTGGAAGGAAAATAACAGCGGACAAGCCTCCGAAATGCGCAGGCGCCCGCCGATTTCCACGCCGGCGGCTTCCAGCTCATCCATCTCCTTGATCAGCGCATGGGGCGACAGCACCACGCCGTTACCGATGTAGCAGTTGATGCCCTTCCTGAGGATTCCCGAGGGAACGAGGTGAAGCACGGTTTTCTTGCCGCCGATCACCAGGGTATGCCCGGCGTTGTGTCCGCCCTGGAAGCGCACCA
>DATHJM010000099.1:0-15492 GCA_035489775.1 Burkholderiales bacterium | reverse complement strand
CCCGCTCGATCCGAACAACTGCTTCATGGACATCCAGTCGGGTTCGGGGGGCACCGAGGCGCAGGACTGGGCGGCGATGCTCGAACGCATGTACGCCAGGTACTGCGACCGCAAGGGCTACCACATGGAGGTGCTCGAGGAGTCGCCGGGCGAGGTCGCCGGCATCAAGAGCGCCTCGCTGAAGATCAGCGGCAGCTACGCATACGGGCACCTGCGCACCGAGAACGGCGTGCATCGCCTGGTGCGCAAGTCGCCGTTCGACTCCAACGCGCGCCGCCACACGTCCTTCGCGAGCGTGTTCGTCTATCCCGAGGTGGACGAGAACATCGAGGTGGAAGTCAATCCCGCAGACCTGCGCATCGACACCTACCGCGCTTCGGGCGCGGGCGGCCAGCATGTCAACAAGACCGACTCGGCCGTGCGCATCACTCATTTGCCGACGGGCATCGTGGTACAGTGCCAGAATGATCGCTCGCAGCACCGCAACCGCGCGGAAGCCATGGCGATGCTGAAATCGCGCCTCTACGAGCTGGAACTGCGCAAGCTCCAGGCCGACCGCGACAAGCTCGAGTCCTCCAAGACCGACATCGAGTGGGGGCACCAGATCCGCTCCTACGTGCTCGACCAGTCGCGCATCAAGGACCTGCGTACCGGGGTCGAAAAAGGCGACACGCAGAGAGTCCTCGACGGCGATCTCGACGATTTCATTTCCGCGAGCCTGAAGAAAGGCGTCTAAGGTGTCATTCTGAGCGAAGCGAGAATGACATGAATGACGACGACGAAAACCAGATCATCGCGGAGCGGCGCGCCAAGCTCGCCGAATTGCGCCGCCGCGGCGCCGCGTTTCCGAACGACTTTCGCCGCGAGCACCTCGCGGCCGACTTGCACCAGGCCTGGGGAGCAAAATCCAACGAGGACATCGAGCCGAAGGCCGTGAAAGCGACCGTCGCCGGCCGCATGATGCTCAAGCGCGTCATGGGCAAGGCGAGCTTCGCGAGCGTGCAGGACATGAGCGGGCGTATCCAGCTCTACGTTACGCGCGACGCCGTCGGCGACGCCGGGTACGAGGCTTTCAAGCACTACGATCTCGGCGACATCCTCGGGGCGCGCGGAACTCTTTTCAAGACCAAGACCGGCGAGCTTTCCCTGAAAGTGGCGGAGCTGCGCCTGCTCGTAAAGTCGCTGCGGCCGCTGCCGGAGAAATTCCACGGGCTCGCGGACCAGGAGCAGAAGTACCGCCAGCGCTACGTGGACCTCATCATGAGCGAGGAGACGCGCGGCGTGTTCAGGACGCGCAGCCGCATCGTGCACGCGATACGAGAATTCATGACGGGCAAGGGCTTCCTCGAGGTCGAGACGCCGATGATGCAGCCGATCCCCGGCGGGGCGAACGCGAAGCCGTTCAAGACGCACCACAACGCGCTCGACATGGACCTTTACCTGCGCGTCGCGCCGGAGCTCTACCTCAAGCGCCTGGTGGTGGGCGGATTCGAAAAAGTGTTCGAGGTCAACCGCAACTTCAGGAACGAGGGCATCTCGACCCGGCACAACCCCGAGTTCACCATGCTCGAGTTCTACGAGGCCTACCGCGATTACCGCTACCTCATGGATTTCAGCGAAGAGATGCTGCGCTCGCTGGCAAAGACGGTGCTGGGAACGACGACGCTGCGCTACGGCGAGCACACGATCGAGTTGGGAAAACCGTTCGAACGCCTCACGATCGACCAAACACTCCGAAAATACGCACCCGAGTATGCGAAGATGGCTGACCCCAAGGTGCTGGCATCCACACTCGGTCTCAAAGGTGTGAAAGCGAATCCCCAATCGAGCATCGCTTTGCTGAAGTTGCAGGCGTTCGAAACCATAGAGGACAAGCTGATCCAGCCGACTTTCATCGTCGATTACCCGGCGGAGGTATCGCCTCTCGCGAAACGCAGCGACAAGAACCCTGACGTCACCGACCGCTTCGAGCTGTACATCGCGGGGCGAGAGATCGCCAATGGTTTCTCCGAGCTGAACGATCCCGAGGATCAGGCGGCGCGGTTCGAGGAGCAGGCCAGGGCCAAGGCTGCGGGCGACGAGGAATCGATGTACTACGACGCCGATTACATCCGCGCCCTGGAGTACGGCCTGCCGCCCGCTGCGGGAGAGGGTGTCGGAATCGACCGCCTCGTCATGCTCTTCACGAACAGCCCGAGCATTCGCGACGTGCTGCTGTTTCCCCATCTGCGTCAGGAAACCTGAAGCTTCTGCAACGGCCGCAACACTCTGTTACATCAACCGTCTGGCGCGTCGTGCGTTATTGCGGGTAAGCTCTCGACCACACCGCACTAGGAGACCTCCATGGAAGCGCAAGCCGTACGCAAGACCCATCCTCTCATCATCATCGCTGCAGTCGCGATCACGCTGTTCAGCCTGGTAGGCATCGGCGCCGTTCTCGGCTGGATACCGACCTCTGGCGGCACTCCGAGCGCCGCGAGCACGCCGCTCGCTCAAGCGCCCGAGCAGCCCGCGGCGCTGCCCGAAGAGGCAAAACCCGCCGAGAGCAAGCCGGCGGTCAAGCCGAGGCCGAGACCGGTCGTGAAATCCGCGCCGCCGCAGCCGGTCGTGCAAGCGGTCGTTCCTCCTCCTCCGCCCATCGTGGCTGCAATCTGCCGCGAGTGCGCCGTGATCGAGGAAGTGCGCGAAGTCGAAAAAGCCGGCAGCGCGTCGGGTGCCGGAGCGGTCGGAGGCGCGGTCGTGGGCGGAGTGATCGGCCACCAGATGGGCGGCGGCCGGGGCAGGGACGTTGCGACCGTGCTGGGCGCCCTGGGCGGCGGCCTTGCCGGAAACCAGATCGAGAAGAGCGTGAAAAAGACCGTCGAGTACCAGATCGTCGTCCGTTACGAGGACGGCACCAAGGGCCTGTTCACTCAAGCCACGCCGCCGAGCTGGCGTACCGGCGACAAGGTGAAGATCATCAACGGGGTGATCCAGCTGCGCGGCTGAACGAAGCCTCATCGGAAAAACGCGGGCGAACGCCCGCGTTTTTTTTGGAGGAAGCGTTTCGCAAAACGCGGGCCGCGGAATAAAATCGCTGCATGACCGGACTCGCCATCGCCCTGGTGCTGGGCGCCGCGCTCATCCACGCGAGCTGGAACTATCTTCTCAAGAAAAGCGGCGGGGGGATCGGCTTCGTCTGGGCGTTCGCCGCGCTGTCCTCGCTGCTTTACGCCCCGCTCGCCGTCGGCGTCGTCATCGTCCAGCATTTCGAGCTCACCGCCGAAGCGCTCGCCTTCGTCTTCGCGAGCGCCGTTCTGCACACCGCCTACTACCTGCTGCTCGACCGAGGCTACCGCTATGGCGACCTCTCCGTAGTCTATCCTCTCGCCCGCGCGACCGGCCCCTTCCTTACGGTTCTGATCGCTCTCGCCTTGCTCGGCGAGCGGCCGGGCATCGTCGCCCTGTGCGGCGCTGCGCTCGTGGTCGGGGGAGCTTTCTTTCTCGCGGCAAACCCCGCCAAGCTGCGCGATGCAGGCGCCGTGCGCGGAATCGCGTTCGCGCTGCTCACCGGCTGCATGATCGCGTCGTATACAGTCGTCGACAAACAGGCCGTGAGCGCCGTGATGATTCCGCCCATACTCCAGGACTGGGGCGCCAACCTCGGCCGGGTCATCGTGATGGCGCCGCTCGCCCTCAGGCGCCGCGAGCAGGTGAAGGCCGCCTGGACCCGGCAGAGGAAGGCCGTGATCCTGGTCGCCCTGTTGTGCCCGCTCTCCTATATCCTGGTGCTGACCGCCATGGTGTTCACGCCGGTCAGCTATGTCGCGCCGGCGCGCGAGATCAGCATCCTGTTTGCCGCGTTGATGGGGGCCCACTGGCTCCGGGAAGGCGACGCGCCGCGCCGCATCGCCGCCGCCGCGGCGATGGCGTTGGGCGTCGTCGCGCTGGCGATCGGCTAGAGTAAGCTCGCGCTATGGAAGTCTCCTTCGCTTCCGCCGTCGTGATCCTGCTGCTGGTGACCGATCCGGTCGGCAACATCCCGCTGTTCGTCTCCCTGCTGCGGCAAGTCGAGCCGAAACGCCGCGTCCGGGTGATCGTGCGCGAGTGCGCGATCGCGCTCGCCGTGCTGCTGATATGCGTGCCTTTCGGCACCTCCCTCCTCGAGCTCTTCGGACTGTCGGAGCGTTCGCTCAACCTCGCCGGCGGCGTCATCCTGTTCCTGATCGCGTTGCGCATGATCTTTCACGGCCCCGAGGGCATTTTCGGAGAAGAGGCAGCGCGCGAGCCGTTCATCGTCCCGCTTGCGATTCCCTTCATAGCCGGGCCAGCGGCAATCGCCACCGTGGTGCTGCTCGTGTCGCGCGAGCCGCAGCGCCTGCCGGAATGGCTTCTCGCAGTGACCGTGGCCGTAGCGGCGTGTCTGGTGGTTCTGGTATTCGCCGAGCGCATCAGCAGGTGGGTGGGCGAAGGGGTGCTCGTGGCGTTCGAGCGGCTGATGGGACTGCTGTTGACGGCGATCGCGGTGGAGATGTTATTGCGCGGGATCGAAGGTTTCGTCCGTCACCTGCAAGCCGTTTAACCGGCGGGCGGACTCGGAGGCTTCCCTCGGTCGCGGCCCAGGATCCGCGTTGCGAGCGGCGCTGCGCGCCGCAGGGCCGCGCCCGCGAGGGACCCTTTTCCTCCGAGTCCGCCGGTTCGCCTATGCAGGAATCGCGTTGCGGATTGCGGGCAGCATGCGAGTGACCGCGTCGCGCCCTTCGGCGATCGCGACTTCCGCGCGATGATAGTCGAGCAGGCCGAGGTGGCCGAGGCGCGGCGTGATCAGCACGTCGGGCGGCTCGCCCGCGAGGCGGCTACGCGCGATCCGCAGCTGCATGATGTTGATCGAGCCCATCAACGTCTCCAGCAACGATGGCGCCGCAAGGTCCGGCTCCGCCCGCCGCTCGCTCGCCTTGTTGGGCCTCGGCAGAAACCTGCTGATGAAGCCTGGCGGGGCGGTCTGGGTCGGCGCCCGGTCGTCGTCGCGGACGTAGCGCCCGACGAGATCCGACCCGAGATCCACCGCGACGACGATGTCCGCGCCCATCGCCCGGCACAATGAGACCGGAATCGGATTGACCACGCTTCCATCCACGAGATAGCGGCCGTCGTACAAGACAGGCCGAAACAGACCCGGCACGGCGATCGAAGCGCCGATTGCGTCCGACACCTTGCCCTCGCGCAGCCATATCTCCTGGCCGGAATGCAGATCGGTTGCGACCGCGCCAAACTGCACGGGCAGCTCGGAAAATCCGCATTCCGCGAACTGCTCGCGAAAGACCTCCCTGACGCGCCCGCCCTTGATGAGCCCGCCGCGCAGGCCGAAATCCATCAGCTTGAGCATGCGCTTCCAGTCGAGCGCGAGCGCCCAGGCCTCCAGCTGATCGAGCCGGTCGGCGGCAAACGCCGCCCCGACCAGGGCACCGATCGAGCAACCGGCGATGAAATGGGGCTTGACGCCTTCTTCCGAGAGCGCGCGCAGCGCGCCGATATGCGCCCACCCGCGCGCCGAGCCCGCTCCCAGAACGAATCCGATTTTGGGTCGCCGCGGCATGCAATCAGGTCAAATCCGCGCCGGCGCCCGTACCTGGGGCTTTCCCTCGGTCGCGGCCGCATTCTGTGGCGCAGTGAGACTTGGCAGCGAAGGCCGCGACCGCAAGGGAACCCTTGCCCCCGGGACGGGCGCCGGTTGCATCACGCATCACATCCGCTCGAAAATCGCCGCGATCCCCTGCCCGCCGCCGATGCACATCGTGACCAGGGCGTAGCGCTTGCCCGTGCGGTGCAGCTCGTAAATGGCCTTGACGGCGAGGATGCAGCCGGTCGCGCCGATGGGGTGGCCGAGCGCGACCGCCCCGCCGTTGGGATTGACCTTCGCCGGATCGAGCCCGAGATCGCGCGTCACCGCCATTGCCTGGACCGCAAAGGCCTCGTTCGACTCGATCACGTCCATGTCGGCGGGCTTGAGGCCGGCTTTCTCGAAAACGCGCCTCACCGCAGGGATCGGTCCGAGGCCCATCAACTGAGGCTCCACGCCCGCATGCGAGTACGCCACGAGACGCGCAAGCGGCTTGGCGCCCGCCTTCTGCGCCGCAGACTTCTCCATCAGCACCACCGCCGCCGCGGCGTCGTTGATGCCGGAGGCGTTGCCCGCCGTGACCGTGCCGTCCTTCTTGAACACCGTCTTCAACTTCTGCAGGTCCTCGATCTTGAGGTCCTTGCGCACATGCTCGTCGGTGTCGAACTGCGCGGGTCCTTTCTTAGCTTTCACTTCCACCGGGACGATCTGGCTCTTGAAAAATCCGGCATCGATCGCTTTCGCCGCGCGCCTGTGGCTCTCGAACGAGAACGCATCCTGTTCGTCGCGAGTCATCCCGTATTTCGCCGCGATGTTCTCGGCGGTGACACCCATGTGGCCGTTGCCGAACGGATCGTGCAGCGCCCCGGTCATCGCGTCGATGAGTTGCGCGTCGCCCATGCGCTGGCCCCAGCGTGCCGCGGGCATGAAATAGGCGGCGCGGCTCATGCTCTCGCCGCCCGCGCCGATCGCGACGTCGGTGTCGCCGAGCAGGATGTGCTGGGAGGCCGAGACGATCGCCTGCAGTCCGCTGCCGCACAGGCGATTGACCGTCAGGCAGGGCGTGCCGACCGGCAGGCCGGCCTCGATCGCCGCGACGCGCGAGATGTACATGTCGCGCGCCTCGCCGTGGATCACGCTGCCGAGAACGACGTGGCCGACGGTAGCGGGGTCGATCTTCGCCCGCGCCACCGCTTCCTTGATCGCAACCGCGCCGAGCCTCGTCGGCGGAATGTCCTTGAGCGAGCCGCCGTAGTCGCCGATCGCGGTGCGCACGCCGCCAGTCACGACCACTTCACGTTGTGCCATGGGAATCTCCGTGTTTCATGAAGCCTGAGCCGCCACGCGGCGCTTCGATGTCTCGGGAACCAGCCGCCCCCGCAAGTCGTGCGCGTGCGAAGACAGGATCTTGACCTGCGCCCAATCGCCAGGCTTGAGCTTCGAGCCGCCATCGATGCGCACCACGCCGTCGATTTCCGGCGCGTCGGCGGCGGAGCGTCCCACTGCTCCTCCCGCCTTCAATTCGTCAACCAAGACTTTGATGGTCTTTCCCAGCTTGCGCTTCAGACGCCGCGCGCTGATTTTCTCCTGAAGGTGCATGAGCCGCGCGCGGCGTTCTTCGCGCACTTCGTGCGAAAGCGCGCCGGGCAGTTCGTTCGCCTTGGCACCTTGCACCGGTGAATACGCAAAACAGCCGACGCGGTCTAATTCGGCCTCCTCGAGAAAGTCGAGCACCTCCCGGAATTCGCCTTCGGTCTCGCCCGGGAAGCCGGCGATGAATGTGCTGCGGATCGTGATGTCCGGGCAGATCCTGCGCCAGGCGCGGATGCGATCGAGATTGTCCTCGCCGCTCGCAGGGCGCTTCATGAGCTTCAAGATCCGTCGGCTCGCGTGCTGAAACGGAACGTCGATATAGGGAAGGACCCTGCCTTCGGCCATGAGCGGGATCACCTCGTCCACGTGGGGATAGGGATAAACGTAGTGGAGCCGCACCCACACGCCCAATTCTCCGAGGGCCGCCGCCAGATCGCCCATGCGCGCCTTGAGCGGCCGCCCGCCCCAGAAACCGGTGCGGTACTTGAGATCCACGCCGTAGGCGCTCGTGTCCTGGGAAATCACCAGCAGCTCCTTCACGCCCGCCTTGACGAGGTTTTCCGCCTCCCGCATCACCTCGCCGATCGGCCGGCTCACCAGATCGCCGCGCAGGGAGGGAATGATGCAGAACGTGCAGCGGTGATTGCAGCCTTCGGAAATCTTCAGGTAGGCGTAGTGCCGCGGAGTGAGCTTGATGCCCTGTGGAGGGACCAGGTCGGTGAAGGGATCATGAGGCTTCGGGAGATGCTCGTGCACCGCCGTCATCACTTCTTCCAGCGCGTGCGGCCCCGTGACGGCGAGGACTTTCGGATGGGTCTCGCGAACCACGTCGCCCTTTGCGCCGAGGCAACCCGTGACGATCACCCGGCCGTTCTCGGCGAGCGCCTCACCTATGGCACCGAGCGACTCCTGCACCGCCGACTCGATGAACCCGCAGGTGTTGACGACGACGAGATCGGCTCCGTCGTACGAAGGGGAGATCGCGTAACCTTCCGCCCGCAGCCGCGTGAGGATGCCTTCGGAATCTACCAGAGCTTTGGGACAGCCGAGGGAAACGAACCCGACTTTGGGTATTGCAGCCACTAACTCTTCTTGTCCTCACCCGGCGTTTTGCTCTCGCCTGGCGTCTTGCTGTCACTCGGCGCTTTTCCGTCGCCCGACGGCTGCCCGCCGAATCCCGGCATGCCGGGGACTCCCGGGAAGGGAAAACCGGAGAACATGTTCCGCGTCTGGCTCTGCAGCTGTTCCTGCATCTGCTGGAACACGTTGCGGCTCTGTTCCGTGTACGCCGAGATCAGGCTCTGCATCGCCGGCCCCTGGAAGCTCATGAACTGCTTCCACAGATCCTCGTTTGATTTGGTGGGCTCCCCGTAAAGCTTTTGCGACTGCTCCCGCATGCTCTTTTGGATTTCCCCGAAGAGCTGCATGTTGCGCTCCAGATAGCCGCCTAGCATCCCCTGCATCGCGTTGCCGTAAGAGCGGATGAACTGCGTGAGAATGTCCGCGGTGAACATCGGCGCGCCGGCGGTTTCCTCTTCCAGAATGATCTGCAGCAGGATCGAACGCGTCAGGTCTTCCTTGGTCTTGTCGTCCACAACCTGGAATTCCTCGCCCTGCACGACGAGCTTCTTTACATCGGCGAGCGTGATGTACATGCTCGTCCTGGTATCGTAGAGCCGGCGGTTGGGGTACTTCTTGATCAGTCGGGCAGGTTCGGACATGGGGACCCTTGACTCAGCGTGTCGTGCGGGTGTTGCAGTGCCACATGATACTGGAGTTTCCAGCCCGGTTCCATCCAGCCGGCACTCCAGCTGGCTTACGCCATGTGCTGCCCGCCGTTGATGGCAATGTTGGCGCCGTTGACGAACGCGGCCTCCTCCGAGCAGAGGTAGATGATCAGCCCGGCGATCTCTTCGGGCTTGCCGAGCCGTCCGATGGGAATCTGCGGAAGGATTTTCGAGTCGAGAATCTCCTTTGGGATCGCCGTCACCATCTTGGTCCCGATGTAGCCCGGCGAGATGGTATTGACGGTCACGCCCTTCTTCGCCACCTCCAGCGCGAGCGACTTGGTGAAGCCGTGCATGCCGGCCTTCGCCGCAGCGTAGTTGGTCTGGCCGAATGCACCCTTCGAGCCGTTCACCGAGGACACGTTGATGACGCGGCCCCAACCGCGGTCGACCATCCCGTCGCAAACCTGCTTGGTCATGTTGAAGACGGAATCGAGGTTGGTGTGCAGGACCGCGTCCCAGTCGCCTTTGGTCATCTTCCGGAAGGTCATGTCACGCGTGGTTCCGGCGTTGTTGACGAGGATGTCCACCGGGCCGAGGTCCTTGGTCACGCCCTCGACGCACGCCTTGCACGATTCGAATTCGGCGACGTTGCAGGGATAGGCGCGGAATTCGTAACCGCGCGACTTCATCTCGGCGCTCCACTGGCTGACCGTCTTGTTCGAGAGAGAATAAGTCACGGCTACGCGGTACCCGGCATCAGCCATCTTCGTGCTGATCGTCTCCCCAAGCCCGCCCATGCCTCCCGTGATCAGCGCCAGCCGCGTCGCCATGACTCCTCCTGGGTCCCCCGATTGGGTGCCTCGATTATCCGTCTGGATTATTGCACCAAATCCGCCCGATCCGGAGAATTGACCGGGTCATCGCTGCTGGCGTGTCGCGGGAGGCACGCCTCTGCGGCGCATTCCCACCCGCGCTGCGACATGCCTCCGTCAGGCCATGTGCAGGCCACCGTTGATCGAGATGTTCGCGCCCGTGATGTAACCGGCTTCCTCGGAGGCGAGATACGCGACGAGGCCTGCAACCTCCCAGGGCTGAGCGAGGCGGCCCATCGGGATCTGCTCTACGATCGAGTTCAGGATCTCCGGCTTCATCGCCCTGACCATGTCCGTCTGAACGTAGCCCGGCGAGACGGTATTGACGGTTACGCCTTTCTTCACGACTTCCTGCGCGAGCGCCTTGGCGAATCCGTGCATTCCCGCCTTGGCTGCCGAATAGTTGGTCTGGCCGAACTGGCCCTTGAGCGCGTTCACCGACGAAATGTTGACGATGCGACCCCAGCCGCGTTCCATCATGCCCTCGATCACTTGGCGCGTGACGTTGAAGACGCTGTTGAGATTGGTATTGATCACCGCGTACCAGTCGGTGGGCGACATGCGTTTGAAGACGCCGTCGCGCGTGATGCCGGCGTTGTTGACGAGGATGTCCACCGGGCCGATCACCGAGCCGATCTGATAGAACATGTCGGCGCAGGACTCGTAGTCGTCGACGTCGCCCTCGGCGGCGTGGACCTGCAGGCCTTCGCTGTGCATCCTCGCAATCCAGTCATCCTTCTTTTCGTAGCCGGGCAAGCAGCCCGCAACGACCTTGACACCGCTTCGCGCCAGGCGCCGGCACACCGCCGTGCCGATTCCGCCCATGCCGCCGCTCACGAACGCGATGCGTTGTTTGAGAGGGGTCCCAGCTTCCTGCACCGGCTCGGTGCCGGAGCTCGTGTCTGCGCGTCTCACTGCTGCCGCCGTCGTCATGGTTCGATCTCTCCCTGAAAAATCCTTGCGATTCTCATACGATCCGGTGCCTCACATAACGCCCGGGCGCGGCCTCGATGGGTTTGAATTTCGCATTGCCCAGCCGCGCGCGCGCTTTGACGCGCCCACCGCCGAAACCCTCGAGCCAGGCGTCCCAGTCGGGCCACCAGCTTCCGGGCTTTTCCGTTGCTTCGGCGAGCCACGCGTCCGCGTCGTCGGGGAAGCTCTCGCTGGACCAGTAGCTCCGCTTGTTCTTGGAGGCGGGGTTGACGATCCCGGCAATGTGGCCACTCGCACCGAGCACAAAACGCATGTCGCCGCCTAGCAGCCGGGTCGTGCGATAAGCCGTCCGCCAGGGCACGATGTGGTCCTCGCGCGTGCCGAGAACATAGGCCGGAACCGCGACCTTGCCGAGATCCACCGGCACGCCGAGGACCTGTAGCTTCCCGGGAACCCGCAGCTGGTTCTCGAGATAAGTGTTGCGCACGTACCAGCAGTACATCGGCCCGGGAAGGTTGGTCGAATCTGCGTTCCAGTAGAGCAGGTCGAAGGCTTCGGGCGATCTACCCTTCAGATAGTTGTTGACCACATATGACCAAACGAGGTCGTTCGCGCGAAGCGCCGAGAACACGAGCGCGAGATCGCGGCCGGACATGATGCCGCCCTTGCCGATCGCCGCCTCGCGCAACGCCACGCTAGCCTCGTCGATGAAAAGCCCGATTTCGCCCGTGTCTGCGAAATCGAGCATCGAAGCGAGGAAAGTCGCGCTCTCCACGGAGTTCTCCGCTTTCTGGCGCATCACGGCCAGCGCTGCGCCGAGCATGGTTCCGCCCACGCAGAAGCCGAGCGCGTTGACCTTTTCGGCGCCGCAGATCGCGCGCGCCACATCGAGCGCTTTGAGCACCCCTTTTTCGATGTAGTCGTCCCAGGTGAGGTGGCCGAGCTCCTCGGTGATGTTGCGCCAGGACACCATGAACACCGGATGGCCCTGCTCCACCGCATAGCGCACCAGCGAATTTTCCGGCTGAAGATCGAGGATGTAGTACTTGTTGATGCAGGGCGGGATCATCACCAGCGGGTGCTTGAACACGGTCGGCGTGACCGGCTTGTACTGGATGAGCTGGATCAGCTCGTTCTCGAAAACTACCGCGCCCTCGGTGACAGCGAGATTCCTGCCGACCTCGAACACGGACTCGTCCGTGGTCGAAATGCGCCCCTTTTGCACGTCCTCGATGAGCTGGCGAACGCCCTGGGTGAGGCTTTCGCCCTTGGTCTCGAGTGCCAGCTTGAGCGCCTCCGGATTGGTCGCCGCGAAATTCGCCGGGCTCATTGCGTCTGAAAACTGGCGCGCGATGAAGCGCAGGCGCTCTTTTGCGCGCGGTTCCGCATCGAGCGCTTCGATCCAGTCCGAGAGAAAGTGCGAATTGATGAGGTAGCTCTGGCGAAGGTAATCGAACCAGGGGATCCGCTGCCATTCCGCGGAGGAAAAGCGCCTGTCGCCGCGATCGGGCGGTGCGACGGGCGCGACCTCGCTCCCCGCCTCGCGGGCAAGCGTCGACTGCCACAGCGCCGCGTGCAGCTTGGAATAGCGCGCCTGAAGGGCCGCGAACTTGCCGGAGTCAATGCCCACCGACTGCATCGAGCGGGCGAGTTCGGAATCCGGCGGGGCACCCAGGGAGCCGAGGAAATTCTGCAGGTATGTCTGGGCGGCGACCGCGAACTGCTCGAGCGGAGAGGAGATTGAGACTGCCACGCGGCTAATACCCTGAAATATTTGAGAAGACGACCGGATATTGCGCCGCACAATCGACGAAGTCAAGGCAGGAACCACCCCAGACCCCAGACTCTGCGCTAACTGGCTGTGCGGACTCCCAAATCAGCACTCGACCGCGTGAAAAGAGGAGAATCGATCCGAGTCTTGTCGTCGGGCGGCGAAACGTCTCGTGCGGTGCGCGCGAGAGCGTAAAGTACAACCAGAATAAGGGGACTGACCCCATCGGAGGAGGACTACGTGGGCCATAAGGGAGCCGTGCGCCTCAAGCAGATCCTTGCTATCCGCTCGAAGGCGGACCTCGAGGAAGCAGCTCTCCTCATCGCCGAACAGCTGGGCTTCCAGTACCTCATGTTCCGCGGCCGCTTCGCTCCATCGCAGGGTCCATCTCACGACTTTAGGTTCGACAATTTCCCCGTTGGCTGGCGCCGGTATTGCGCCGATCGAGGCAAAGATCTCCTGCCCGGTCCGCTGTGCCGTCTCGCCCTGCAGGAAGTCACCCCTTTGTCTTGGGGGAAAATCGCATCTCGGCAGAGCAGGCCTTTCGCGAAGGCCGGTAAATTCGGGCTGGGGACCGGAGTTTCGTGTTCCGTGCACGGACCCCACGGCCAGTGGAGCCTCACCAGTTTTGCTCTGGCACGCACCGGCCCCTCAGCGGAGCGCCATATCCTCGCGGTCCTTTCGGATTGTCAACTCGCGGCATGTGCAGTTCACTACACGGCGGCGCGCATCGCGCGGCGTGGCCTCGATCCGGTTGCACCGCCACTCCGGTTCCAAAGCGCTCACCGCAAGATCTTGAGTGAGCGCGAGCGCCAATGCCTGATCCAATCGGCAGGCGGAAAGACAACTTTGGAGATCGGGCAGGCGCTGCAGATATCCGAGCGCACCGTCGTGTTCCACCTCTCCAACGTGCGGCGCAAGCTGGGTGCCGCCAACTCGCGCCACGCCGTCACGAAGGCCTTTTCCCTGAAGCTGATAGCCGCAGGCCCCTAATCAACTTCGGAGCGTTTAGGTGCAACGGCGCCGGGGGTCTCGAGCACCGCGATGATCCTGTCGGCGTAGTCGCGCCAGCCCGGTTCCGAACCGAGGTCGCGAAACAGACCGCCTTTCGAAAGCGCGGCGACCCAATCCTGCGTTTCGGCGCTTGCTGCTGACATCCAGGGGGCAAGCCCTGCCTCCCGCACGGTGTTTGCTGCTTCGCGCATTTCCTCCGCGCGGCGCTTGCCGTGCTTCGCCACCCGGCTGAAAAGGTACGTGCCCTGCTTTTCCCAGTCGATCTCCGGATAGGTCTCCGCGAGCGAGGCGAGCAGCTGGTGCTCCACGCCGTGGCAGCGGGCCAGGGTATAGCTTTCCACGATGATCGCTTCCAGTCCCTTGATGAACACGCTGCGGCACAGCTTCATTGCCGAAGCGACCCCGATTTCCTCCGAGACCACCGTCAGGTCGAACCCGAGCGGGACGAGACTGTCTGCAAGCGCCCCGGCGCGCATGCCCCCCAAAAGCATCGGCACGTGAATTCCGTGAGGTGGAACAGAGGTCATCACGCCCGCCTCGACATAGTGTGCGCCGGCGCCGTCGATGAGCTTCGCCGCCTTCGCCTTGGTCATCGGAGAGGCGGAATTGAGATCGAGGAAAAAGGTGCCGGGGCGCACGGACCGGGCCGCGTCGCGTGCGACCTCGAACGCATTCCCCGCGGTAACCGCCGAAATCGCAATGTCGGCACGGGCGAGCAGTTCCGCAAGCGATCCGCATGTCTCGACGCGATCTTCCCTTGCGCGCCCTTTCATCGCAGCGCCTTGCGAGGGATCGCGAAAAAGCACGTCCCAGGCGCCGACCCAGGCGACTCCTCGATCTCGCAGGGCGCGGGCAAGGATCTTCCCGACCTCCCCGTAACCCACGAGGCCGATTTTCAGTTTCGAATCGACGGGTTCTACCCGCATGAAGCCGTCCGAGTGACTTTGCCAAGCACGCGGAAATCTAGCACAGACGCAGCAGCGACGGCCACACCTTCACCTCCGCGTGCCCGCCCAATAGAGTCGCGCCGGGTTGTCCACCAGGATCCGTTTCCTGAGTTTCTCGTCCGGGATAACGTTCGCAAAGAAATCCACCAGCTCGCCGTCGTTCGGCATGATCTTGACGTTGGGGTGGGGAAAGTCGGTTCCCCACAGCACGCGCTCCGGCGCCGACTCGACCAGGGCCGCCGCGAACGGAATCGCGTCGTGAAACGGCTTTCCGGCCGTGGACACGCGCTCCGGACCGCTCACTTTCACCCAGGCAAGTTCGTTTTTCATCAGATCGAGGAGCATGCGAAAAGGCTTCTGATCGATCCCGTGCTGCGCCTGAACGCGCCCCATGTGGTCGATGACGAACGGCACGCGCCAGCGGCGGAACATTTCTGCATGGGTCTCGATGTCTTCGGCGTCGAAATGCAGCACCACGTGCCAGTCGAGCGGCTCGATCATCGCGAGCGTGCGCTCGAGCACGCGGGGATCGGGCGCGCCGCCGAGGTGCCGCACGAAATTGAAGCGCACACCGCGCACGCCGCCCGCATGCAGTGCCTCGAGCTCATGCTCGGTCGCGTCGTCCCCGACCATCGCCACGCCGCGCCAAGCGCCGCCCGGTTCGAACTTCCGGGACCAAGCGATCGCATCGAGCATCGCGCGATTGTCCGCGCCGTGGCAGCTCGCCTGGACCAGCACAGCGCGCGCAAGACCCAGATGCTCGTGCAACGCGCGCAACTTCTCCTTCGGGGAGTCGGGTGGGGTGTAGCGGCGCTCGGGCGCGTAGGGAAACGTCGTCGCCGGGCCGAAGATGTGGCAGTGGGCGTCGCAAGCGCCAGGAGGTGGCGCGTACTTCGGCTTGACCGGATTCGGATCGGGACCGGCGATCGCCTTGGTCATCCGTGCCGCGTCACTGTTTTTCGATTCGGGCGCGCTCGATCACCGCGCGCCACTTGGCGATCTCCGCCGTGAGCAGCGCACCGAGTGCCTCGGG